>CAMBWG010000160.1 GCA_945871415.1 uncultured Desulfovibrio sp. | reverse complement strand
AGCATCCCTGCCCATGCTCTTTGTCTGGTACGGCATGAACGCCTATCCGTGGCAGGGACCGCCGCCGGTGGACGGCAAGGGCTTTCTCTCGGTTCTGTTTGAGGCTACGGCCAATCCCAATCTCGATCCGGCGACACAGACAAGCTATTTTTCTGAAAAGAACTATTTTCTTGTGTCCCGCGACTATTGCAGTCTGCATTCCCGCTTCGGCTTCCATTTTGTTTCTGTGGAGGCTCGTCTGGGCGAGCGGCGCAGCGAAAATTATCTTGTTTTTCAGTTGCGCGGCGGCGCTGCCAATATCGAGCGCCGCATTCTGCGCGTACGTTTTGTGGCCGATATTCTCTGGGAGTTCGGTCTTTCGCCTGTTGTGCGTAACGATGCGCTGGTGGCCCGCGTGGACGGCATGGACATGGAGGAGGGCCGCTGCCTGCTGGCCGTGGCCGGGTATCTGACCATTCATACCCGGCAGCTGGACATGATCATGCAGGAGCCTGCCAAGGTGGAGGCGACCCGGGCTTCCATTCTTGCGGACTGCCGCGCCCTCTATACGGGCAGGGGACTGCCGGAGGGGCTTGAAGCGCCCGCCTGCGCCGTGTCCTTTGCGACCGCTGCCGGAGATAATGAAAACGGGGAGACGAAGAAGGAGTCCGCGTCATGAGCGAACCCAAGAGCTATGTGGCCAAGCGCGGCTATGCGGGAATACGGCGTCGCCTGTTGTTTCTTCTGCTGCTGCTGGCCATGACGCCGCTGCTGGCGCTGGGGCTGTTCTGCTATGATCGCCTGGGCGCGCTGTACGATGAAAAGCTTGCCATTGGGCTGGAGTCCGTCACCAACAGCAAGCATCGGGCGCTGGACACCTTTCTGACGGAGCGCGTTTCCCAGATCCGGACGCTGGCGTTCACGCATTCCTATGAGGAATTGAGCGATCCCGAACGCCTGAGCTCCATCTTTTCCGTCATGCAGGCGCACAGCCGTTCCTTTGCGGATGTAGGCATCATCGGTATGGACGGCAAACATGTTGCCTATGTGGGCCCCTTTGATCTGCGCACCGCCGACTATACCTCGGCGGAATGGTTCCAGGCCGTGCTGCGGCGGGGGGTCTATGTCAGCGATGTGTTCATGGGCTATCGCAACGTGCCGCACTTCATCATTGCCGTGCTGCGTCACGAGGGCTCGCGCAGCTTCATCCTGCGTGCCACCATCGACATGGAAGCCATCGGCGCGCTGTTGCAGCGTCTCTATTCCGCGGGCAGCAGCGACGCTTTTCTGGTCAACGAGGAAGGCATACTTCAGACGCCGTCGCGGCATTACGGCTCCAGCATGGGGCATTTTGCGCTGCCGCTGAAGGTGGAACAGCTGCGCAAGGGCGGCATTGTGGTGGAAAAGCTGGCGACGCCGTCGTCGCTTCAGCCCACGACATCATCCAGTGCCACGGCCGCCGTGGCCATGATGCGGCTTGAGACCATGCCCTGGATTCTGGTTGTGGTGGACGACATGACCAACAGTCTTCAGCCGCTGCGGCAGCTGCGGCTTTCGGTGGCGCTGCTGGTGCTGCTGGGGCTGGTGATTACCGGTTTCGGAGCGCTGGTTGCCACGCGGCGGCTGGTGTCCTCGCTGGCGGCCTCCGACCGCAAGCAGGCGCATATTGACGCCCGCATGCTCCAGTCCAGCAAGATGGCGGCTCTGGGCAAGATGGCCGCCGGCGTGGCCCACGAGATCAACAATCCTCTGATGCTGATTCAGGAAAACGCGGGCTGGATGCGCGATCTTCTGGAAGAGGAAGATGCGGCGAAGATGCAGAATTACAAGGAACTGCTGGAGAGTACCGGCAAGATCGAGCAGCATGTGCAGCGCGCCAAGGGCATTACGCAGCGCATGCTGGGCTTCGGGCGGCGTATGAATCCCGGCCGCACGGAGATCATGCCCAATCAGCTGCTGGATCAGGCTGCGGATTTTCTGGCGACCGAAGCCCGGGGACGGCATATCGAGCTGGTGCGCGAACTGGGGGCGGATGTGCCGGTGATTCTGTCCGATCCGGCGCAGCTGCAACAGGTCTTCATCAATATTATCGACAATGCCATTGACGCCGTAGGCAAGGACGGTACCATCACCCTGCGCAGCGAAGCGCACGGCAAGGGGGCCCGTCTGTCCATCACGGATACCGGCCCGGGTATTTCTCCGGAAAATATGAAGCGCATTTTCGATCCCTTCTTTACCACCAAGGCTGTGGGCGAAGGGACAGGGCTCGGCCTGGCCATCTGCTTTTCCATTCTGGAAAAGCTCGGCGGGCGCATTGAGGTGGAAAGCACGCCCGGACAGGGCACGACCTTCCGCATCGATTTGCCGCCGGAACCGCCGGAGGCCGCGGCAACCGCCGAACCGGAGGACGAGGAAGCATAAGGCTGAGTTCTGTTCGGGAGAATGGCCCCGAAACACCACCCCCAACTCAAATAAGGAGAGCGTATGCGGGCCCTTTTCGTGGATGATGAGCGGGAATTTCTGGAGCTGATGGAAAAACGTCTTTCCCGGCGCGGCATTGAGGTATCTACGGCGCATGACGGACAGGAAGGCGTCAGGGCCGTGGAGGAGGCCGCGGCGGCGGGCACGCTCCCCGATGTGGTGGTCATGGACGTGCGTATGCCCGGCATGGACGGGCTGGAAGCTCTGCGGCGTATGAAGGCCGTGGCGGCGACGCTGCCGGTGGTGCTGCTGACCGGTCATGCCTCGCTGGGGGTTGCCGTAGAAGGTATGGACCTCGGGGCTTTTGACTACATGCTCAAGCCTGTGGCCATCAATGAGCTCATCCTGAAAATGGAGGAGGCGGCGCGCGCCGCCGGCTAGGATTATGGGCGTACTCGACAGTTTACGCAATCTGCTGGGGCGCGGACCGGCGCAGCCGGATCCCGAGGCGCAGGCCCGCGAGGAGGCGCTCAAGGCCCGTCTGCGGGAGCGGTGCGCGCGTTTCCGTCGGCTGCTTTCCGCCAATAAGGCGGCGCTGGAGGGCATGAGCGAAGCGGAAGCTCTGCTTTCCGGGGGGCATCCTTTCGGCATGGACGCCGTGCGGGCGCTTGGAACGCGCGTGGGTGCGTCCGTCTATCAGATGGTGCGTGAGCTGAACGCTCTTTCGGGGAATGCCTATCCTGAATTGAATGACGCTTTCAGGCGCGTGCATGCGTCCATGGAGGCTTGTCTTGCCCGGCGCGAGCATGAGGAGGATGTGCCTCTGATTCTGCCGCTGGCGGACATACGCCTTCAGCATATGCCGCTGGTGGGCGGCAAGATGGCCAATCTCGGCGAAGTGGCCGCCAATGTGGGCATGGATGTGCCCGAGGGCTTTGCCGTAACCGTGGCGGCCTATGAGCGCTTTATGCAGCACAACGGCTTGCGCGATGCCATCAATCAGCGCATTCAGAGTACCGATCTGGAAAGTCTGGATGCTGTGTTCAGCCTGTCGGCCTCGCTGCAACAGCTGGTGCAGGGCGCTTCGCTGCCGCCGGAGCTGGAATCGGCTCTGGAAGAGGCGGTTGCCGATATGCAGCGCCGCCTGGGGCCGGATCTGCGTCTTGCCCTGCGCAGCAGCGCCGTAGGCGAGGACGGGCTGGGAGTGACCTTCGCCGGGCAGTATCGTTCCGAGCTGGACGTGCTGCCGGAAGAAGCCTGCGACGTCTGGAAGGAAATTATCGCCAGCAAGTATTCCGTGACGGCCATGAGCTACCGTTTTCAGCGCGGCATCCCCGACGAGGCCGCGCCTATGTGCGTGGGCGTGCTGAGTATGGTGCGGGCCGAGGCGGGCGGCGTGGCTTACAGTCGGGACCCCGTGGCTGCGCGACAGGGCAGGGAGCAGGTGACGCTCAATGCCGTGCCGGGTCTGCCGCAGGCGGTTGTGGACGGCGGTATGACGCCGGATGTCTTTACTTTCAGCCGCACCAACCCGCCGGAACTGCTGGAGCGGCAGATTGCCGTCAAGCCGTTCCGGCTGGATTGCGCGCCGGGCTGTGCGCAGGGCGTGCGACGTACGCCTCTGAGCCCGGAAGAGGGCGCGCGCGCCTGTATTAATGACGGGCAGGCGCTGCATCTGGCCCGGCTGGCTCTGGCACTGGAAGAGTTTTACAATGAGCCGCAGGATGTGGAGTGGGCGCTGGAAATGCGCGACGGCGCGTCCTGTCTGGTGGTATTGCAGAGCCGTCCTCTGTCCGAATCCGGGGATACGGCGGAGGCGGGGAGAGCCGAACCCCTGCCGGACTCCATTCCCGCGTCGGCTGTTCTGGCACAGGGCGGCATGACCGTCAGCGGCGGCGCTGCCGCCGGGCCTCTGTTTGTGGCGCGCAAGGATGCGGACATGCTCTCATTCCCCAGGGGGGGGATTCTGGTTGTGGAGCGGGCCCATCCGCGCTGGGCTCCGCTGCTGCCGCAGGCTGCCGCCATGATCAGCGAAACAGGCGGCATGGCCGGGCATCTGGCATCGGTTGCCCGGGAATATGGTCTGCCCGCGCTGTTCAGCCTGCCTGACGCCTGTTCTCTGCTGGCGGATGGCGGCATGGCGACGCTGGATGCGGACAGGGCCGTGGTGCTGCGCGGCGAATATCCCGAGCTGCTTGCCGGTCACGAGAAGGCGCGCAATCTGATGCAGGGCAGCCCCGTGCAGGAGACGCTGCGCAACATGGCCGAGTACATGACGCCGCTGCATCTGCTGGACCCGGAATCGCCGGAGTTCGCTCCGGCTTCCTGTCGCAGTTTTCATGATATTACGCGTTTTTGTCATGAAAAGGCCGTGGAGCTCATGTTTGGTGAAAATGCCGACGTGGATCAGCGCGCGGGCAAGCAGCTCAAGGCGGGCGTCAAGCTTCAGTACTGGGTCGTCGATATGGACGACGGTTTTTCCAGGCCTGTTACCGGGCCGGTCGTTGATTTGCGTGATATTGCCTGCGAGCCCATGCAGGCGCTCTGGGCCGGAATGACCGCTGTTCCCTGGGCCGGGCCGCCGTCCTCCGGGGCCGCGGGCTTCATGAGCGTCGTCTTTGAAAGCGCCATGAACAAGGATTTGGAAAGCACAGCGCCCGCCGTTATGGCCGAGAAGAATTTCTTTATTATTTCTTCGAAATACATGATTCTTCAGGCCCGTTACGGTTATCATTTCTGCACGGTCGAGTGCCTTGCCGGAGATAATCAGCACGAGAATTTTGTCAGTTTCCAGTTCAAGGGCGGCGCGGCCGATGCTCAGCGCCGGGAGCGTCGCGCCCGGCTGATTGCCGAACTGCTGGAGGCCGAAGGTTTTCGGGTTGATGTGCGTAAAGATGCTCTTTTTGCCGTAGCCGAAGGCTACGACAAGGAGCAGACGCTGCTGCGCGTGCGTATTCTCGGCTATCTGCTCATACACACGCGGCAAATCGATATGATTATGCTTGAAGAAGCCCGCGTGGCGGCCTATCGCGCCAAGTTTGAACAGGATATTGCAGGGTTGAAGGCAAAATAACACTTCTGCCCATTGCCGGGAGAGAAAGCCCTTCCGGGACGGCGCGTCGGACGCTGGCCGGAGTGCCGTCTGCCTTTCATTGGATTTTCACGCTTGTCCCGTAACCGGGCGTTTGTCGCGGGCGGTGGTTCATGAGGACCATCGCCCGTGTTTTATTCTCCTGTCCTCCCGGGACGTATTATCACTAGAGCGTTTCAACTTTGAAATGATTTGTATCCACAAGAAATAAACCAGCCTT
>CAMBWG010000159.1 GCA_945871415.1 uncultured Desulfovibrio sp. | reverse complement strand
CTCTGCTAGCGCGAGAGGGGTTCCCCTTCCCCCAAAAGCCCCCCATCCCCTCCCCAGCTCGCTTTTTTCAGATGGATGCGGGCGCATGCGGTAAATTTTTTCAAAGAGCATGCCTTTCTGCTCCCCTGACGCGCTGTACAGGAATTCCGTCATGCAATATCCGCATATTGATCCCGTGGCCATCAGCATCGGCTCTTTTGAGCTGCGCTGGTACGGTCTGATGTATCTTGTCGCCTTCGGCGTCGGCTGGCTTCTGGCACGCTACCGGGCCCGTCGCTGCCCGGGCTGGAGCCCGGAAGACGTGGACGACCTGCAAACCTATGTCATGCTGGGCATCATTCTCGGCGCGCGACTGGGCTATGTGCTGTTCTACGATCTGCCCGCCTATATTCATGATCCCGCCGAGATTCTGCGAGTCTGGAACGGCGGCATGTCCTTTCATGGCGGCCTGCTGGGCGTGCTGGCGGCCTTCTGGTATTTTGCGCATACCCGGCACAAGAGCTTCTGGGACGTTGCCGACTTCATTACGCCCATGATCCCGCAGGGTCTGCTCTGGGGCCGTATCGGCAATTTCATCAACGGCGAGCTCTGGGGCAAGACCTCAGATGTTCCGTGGGCAATGGTCTTTCCCACGGGAGGCCCGCTCCCGCGTCACCCCTCGCAGCTGTACGAGGCCGCACTGGAAGGCGTCCTGCTTTTTATCGTCCTCTGGCTCTATGCCGCCCGGCCCCGCAAGCGCGGCTCCGTGGCCGGACTCTTTGCCCTCGGCTACGGAGTGTGCCGCTTTGCCGTGGAATTTGTGCGCGTCCCCGATGCCCAGCTCGGCTATCTTGCCTTCGGCTGGCTGACCATGGGACAACTGCTGTGCGTCCCGCTGATTGCCGTCGGTATCTGGCTGCTGCTGCGCCCGGCCCCCCTTCCGCCACGGGGGAATTGACAGCCGCCCTTTTTTTTGTAAACTTTTCGGCGTCCATTTTTCATTGTGCACAGCTGCCCGAAGCCTGTGCACATCCGCCCCATGCACTCATGCGGGCATCCGGGATGCGGCGCCCCAGCGCTTTCTGTTCCGGTCTTGCAATTCCGTCATCAAAAGGAAATATCATGGCGAAAGAAGGTTCCATTGAAGTTGACGGCGTTGTGCAGGAAGCTCTGCCCAACGCCATGTTTCGCGTAGAACTTGAAAACGGTCACGAAGTGCTGGCCCATATTTCCGGCAAGATGCGTAAATTTTATATCCGCATCCTGCCCGGCGACCGCGTCAAGGTGGAGCTTTCCCCCTATGACCTGACTCGCGGCCGCATTACCTACCGCATGAAGTAACCCGACGAACCTCGCCTCCCTTTCCGTCAGCCCGGGGCGATAGCCCCCGAAGCCTGTCGGCGGCCCTGCGGCAAGCATGTTCGAAAGGGCCGGCACATGCGGACGGTGCGGCATTCCCGCCACGAATGCGGATAACGTCCGTATCTGCCAGCGAAGTGTTCCAGCGATACGACACGGGCAAAACCATGGAGAACAGTCCTACCGAACTTTACGCGCAGCTCAGCTACGGAGAGCAGCTTACCTATGAAGAGCTGCTCGATGTGGAAGAAAAGCTTATCGTCAGCCTTCAGGACCTGCTTGAGCGCGCGGAGGCCATGCATCTTGACTTCGTACAGCAGGGCGACTGCCTGCTCTTGCAGTGCGTCTTCTCCTCGCCCAAACGCTACATCTTCCGTAAAATAGCCATGCACATTGCCGGGATTCTTCCGGATCACGTCAGCGGGCGGCTTTTCTTTCTGGACAAGATGCTGGAATCGGTTCATCTCTACTGGGTTGAGCCCGGCAGCTGGCGGGAAGCCATCAGGGACATTCCCGTGCCTGCTCCGGAAGACCTGCCGGTTCACACTGTCGCCCGGATTCTGCCGGAGCCGGAAGAACTCCCTGGAGACGACGCGACAGAGGACGGCGCCGCCGAGGAAGCAACGGAGACACCTCCTTCCGAAACTGCGGCGGAATAAATTCTTCCAGCCGGGGTACCTTTTTAGCTGATTTTTCCTCCTGCCCGGATGGTGAAACTGGTAGACACAAGGGACTTAAAATCCCTCGGCCTCTGGCTGTGCCGGTTCAAGCCCGGCTCCGGGTACCAGAATGCAAAGGCGGTTACAGCAATGTGGCCGCCTTCTTCTGCTTTTACACGACGAAAAGCGCGCCAGCCTTTCCGGGGAAGCCCGCACCGCCTGCCTGGCCGCAACGCTCCGGGAGAGCCATTTCATGCCGCGTATGACCATTGAAAAACGCCTGCGGCTGCGCGCCGTCGAAAATGCCCGCGCAGGCCTGCAACGCGACAGCGCCGCCTTGCAAGGAGCGGCTGCGGGACCGCTCGTCCGTCTTGGCGAACATCATTGTATTTCCTTTGTCGGTAACGACAGCCTGGGGCTTGCCTCCGATCCCGCATGGCGGGCTGCCGTCACCCGCAGCTTCGCACTCTACGCCCCTTCCGGGCGGGCCTCGCGCCTTGCCGGAGGACGCTCCCCGCTCGCCGACGAAGCCGAGCAGGCTTTTTCCGATTACTTTGGCTTTGCCGAATGCCTCTTCTTCCCCAGCGGCTATCAGGCCAATCTGGCGGCCGTTACCGCGCTTCTGCCCCGCAGGCATGATGCCTTTGTGGATCGCCGCGTCCATGCCAGTGTCGCACGTGCCCTGCCGCTGGCAGGCGCGCATATCCATGCCGCGCCCCATAACGACATTCCCAGACTGCGCCGCCGCCTTGCCTCCCTGCCTGCCGATGCGCCGCAACCGCTTGTCGTGAGTGAATCCCTGTTCAGCATGGATGGCGACAGCCCCGATATCCCGGCGCTGGCGGCCCTCTGCCGGGACTACGACGCCTTTCTGCTCCTTGACGAGGCCCACGCCTTAGGCGCATGGGGCCCCGGCGGGCGCGGCTTTGCCTGTGCCGACGGCATGGGCGGCGCGCCCTCCGCCGATGCCGTCGTCGGCACGCTGGGCAAGGCGCTGGGCTTCTGGGGCGCCTTTCTGCTTCTGCCGCGCGGCTTTCGCTCTCTTGTGGAAGAAAACGCTTCAGCGGTCATGCATTCGACAACCCTCCCCGAAGCCCACGCCGCCGCCTGCCTTGAACTGATACGCCGTTTGCCGGGGCATGAGGACAAAAGAGAACGTCTCCACGCCAACTGCGCCCTTTTCCGCCGTCTGCTGCAGGAACGGAACATTCCGACACGGGGGCGGGCGCATATTGTCGCCGTTCCCGTCGGCGACGAGAATGCCGCTCTCCGTCTTGCCCACAGGCTGCGAGGCGCAGGTATCCTTGCCCTTGCCGCGCGCTATCCCACTGTGCCCGGCAATGACGCTCTGCTGCGCTTTTCCGTTACGGCGCTGCATACGCGGCAGATGCTGTACATCACGGCCGACACCCTTGCCCGGCTGTTTCATGAAGGCGTGTACCGCTAAATTGTTCTTCCGAGGGAGGACGGCCCCATCCTTCCCCCACAACGCTTTTTCAGTTTGAAACGCTTCGCGTTTCAAACCATATGACCTGTTGTTTCTCGGAAAAATGCTGGTTTTCCGTCCACCTTTCGCCGGCTGGCTGTGCTGCCGCCTCGCATTTTGCCTTCTTTTCCAGTGGCAAAATGCTCTCAAAGGCACTCTCCCGTACTCATCTTACAATTTTCCTCACAAAAACAGAGAAGCCTTGTTCCCCAAAAGGAACAAGGCTCCCCAACCAGAGTATTTTCAGTTTGAAATATTCTACCTGAAAAAAAGAATAAACACACAACGAAACAGACGTTCAGCCGAGCTCCTCAAAAGCGGCGGCCCGAGCGGACAGCCAGGCTTCCACAGCCGCGGCGCAATCCGCCTCATCAGGATGGCGGGCGGCTTCAGCCAGACGTGCCCGGCGTTCTTCAGTGAGCGGATGCGTCCCCTTGCGGGCGGACAACGCGATCATATGCGGGTCCACACGGCCCTGGCATAAAAATCCGCCTAAACAGCGATTACCGTTTTCGTGCAGCACCTGCTCCGCAACATCCCGGCAACGCCGGGCATGCGCCGACGAAGGCCAGGCCCCGAGCGTGCCAAAGTAAAACACCGACTTACCCCGCAATTTACGCCATACAGCCTGCGACACGGCATCCGGCTGTCCGCGACGAACCCAGAAGCCCAGCGCAAGCACATCCGCATCAGGCAGGGAATCCAGATGCCGCACGTCCAGCAGCCTGTCGCCTGACGATGCGGCCAGCGCCTCGGCCAGACGACGGGTATTACCTGTCACCGACGAATAGAGAATGAGTGCGCGCGAAGGCACGGGCAGAGAAACTGCGTTCATGCGTCTATTCCTGTGCCGCCTTGCGCAAGGCGGCTTCATCAAGAATGGTAATGGTACGCCGCTCCAGCGCAATGACGCCGGAACGGGCAAGCCCATTGAGTTCCCGGCTGAGACTTTCCCGGCTGACGCCCAGCAGGCGGGCCAGAAGTTCCCGCGTTCCCACCAGCTCGATAGCCACGCTTTTCTCCATCTTGCGGCGATGCAGCAGCCATGAGGCCACCCGTCGGGGAACGGAGATCACGCCCTGCGATTCCGCCGTCTTATTGATGAACAGACGATGGCGGGACGACAGAGCCCGGATCAGCAAAACTCCCAGTGCCGGACGGGTCTCCGCCAGCCTGCGCACTTCCCGACAGGGAAGATGCAGCACGCGACAGCATTTGACAGCCGAAGCCGAAGCCGGAAAACCACTTTCATAATAGGGAGCCGCGGGGTCTATGATGCGTCCCGGTCTGATCAGGCAAAGAACGCACTCGCGTCCATGCGGTCCGGCCTTGGAAAGCTTGGCTTCCCCCGAAAGCAGCAGGGCCATGCTGGTTGCGGCATCCCCTTCGCGAAAAATACTGCCGTTTACCGGGTATTCCCTCACATGGGCACACGCGGCGAGCTTCCGCCGCTCGTCCGGAGACAGCAACTCTCCGATGACGGCGCCGCAGCCCTCCAGGGCCGCAAGCGCGGAACTGCCTGCACTCTGAGAATCCATGCCCCCCCCTGAAAAAATGAATACGCTGTTCCGCAGAACATCCTTTTTTCGGAAAAGACGGGAAAAGGAAAACCACAAACCTTCGACAGTGTTTTTCCCTTTTCCCGTCATGAAAGCCGCCCGCGCAACGGGAGGCGCCGGGCAATAGCGCATTTTCAGTTTGGAACGCGTTGCGTTTCAAACCATACGGCCTGTTGTTTCGCTGGAAAATCGCTGTTTTTCCACTCACTTCTGGCCGGGCGGCGCTGTGCAGCCGCCTCGCGTTTCACCTTTTTTCAAAGGTGAAACGCTCTGGATGTCTGAAAGAGGGCGCATTTCAGACATAAGCTGCCGGGAAGGGGGTTCCTCCCGGAGTTGCACAGCATACGACAGGACGGCTTTCAGCTAGTTCCGCTCTGCGTCTGTTCACACAAGCAGCGGACCCTCTCTGGCGCTGCACGCCACCAAGGGTTAGCCAAGAATGGCCTTCAAGTCCTCGTCAGCCGTGCTGATGGGCGTAAGATGCCACTTTTCCACAAGCACCTTGAGGATATTCGGCGAAATGAAGGCGGGCAGACTGGGCCCGATACGGATAGTCCTGACATCCAGAGCCAGCAGGGTCAGCAGGATGCTGACGGCCTTCTGTTCGTACCACGACAGCACCAGCGACAACGGCAGATCGTTAACGCCGCACTGCAGAGCCTGCGCCAGCGCAACC
>CAMBWG010000158.1 GCA_945871415.1 uncultured Desulfovibrio sp. | reverse complement strand
TGTCGCCCACGGCGAAGAGGCTCGCGCCTTCCCGCATGAGCATGAGGCGCAGGGCCTCCCATTGCATTTTATCCATGTCCTGCACCTCATCGACAAGGAAATGCTGCCATGAGGTGTACTGGCGGACAATGCCTGCTTCCGCCAGCTTCACAAGGCCCTGGACAAGGCCGTAGTACGGCAGGGCGTTATTCTGGAGGCAGGCCGCTTCAAAGGCGGCGCGCAGGGGGGCGTAGGGGGATTCCCGCAACGCCTCGTCGCTCTCTCCGCGTTCAAGGGCGGCCATGAAAGCGTCGAGGTCACGCTTCCCCGGCTTCCATTTCCCCTTGGAGAACAGACCGAGCATTTCCCCGCAATGCTCAAGCAGTGCGTCGGTTTCCAGCGGCGTGTAGACGGTCAGTCGTCCGTAGCGGAGGCCGATATGCTGCCCGTATTTTTTCAGCAGCGCCAGACCAAGCCCGTGGAAGGTGGATACCGTGATCTTCCCGGCTTCCCGGCCGATACTGTTTTTCAGCCGGTTCCGCATCTCCGCGGCTGCCGCCCGCGTAAAAGTTACGCAAACGATTTCATAGCCGCTCGCGCCATGCTCAAGCATGTGGGCGACGCGTTCCACCAGGGTGCGGGTCTTGCCGCTTCCGGCTCCCGCCAGCACCAGCACCCGGTCTTCCGGTGCCAGGACGGCAGCCCTTTGTTCGGCGTTCAGATCGTCAAGACTCATTCCGCACCTCCTTCTTCAAGCGCGATTTGCTGTTGCTCGGCGATTCTCTCCAGCGACCATCCCGCGGGAGCGACGGCGATTTCATGGCAGGTACAGGCCAGTATCTGGGCTTCCAGATTGGCGTCCGCGACACTGTTGAGGAGCAGGGCAATCTCCTGTCCCAGTTCCGCGCCTTCAATCAGAATCACGGCGTTTGCCCTGTCCTGCGGCGTCAGGGCATAGGAGAGGGCCGCGTCGAAAAGTACCTTCTGGCCGCCGGACAGACCAGCATGCGCCACAAAACCATGATCGGGAAGTTCCCATCCCAGCAGGGCGGAACCATCGTCCGTGAAAGAGAAACCGGCGCGGCCGTAAGGCAGCATCCTGCCCATTTTTTCGGCAATGGCCGTAGCGGTGGCCTGCATGGCCGCGGCCTTCTCCCGTGCGAGTTCCCGCAGTCTGTTTTTTTCAGTAGTCAGCCTTGTCTCAAGGTCGAGACTTTCGGCCTTGTCCCGTTGTCTCTGTTCTTCGAGGCCGGAAGCGCGCTGAAGGGCGCGTTCTTCATTCCGCAGGGCGGCCAGCTTATCCCGCAGCCCCGCGGCCCGCTGTTCCATGATGCGCAATGTGTCCATGTCATGCCCCATTCCGAAGCTGTCTGAGTTCCCGGCGCAGAACCATTTTTGCCGCACAACCTTCACACCCGGCGCGTTCCAGCGCCGAAAGAACGCGCTCCAGCGCCTGGACGGCTCTTTCTGTCGCGGCAGCGCCGTCTTCATTCCCTGCCGGTCTGGGGGCCTGCGGCTCCCCGGCCTCGAAGGGGACTTCCGGCGCGCCCCCTGTCAGGGTGAGCTGTTCCGGCGGCGTTGCGGCCGTGTGTTCGGTCTGTTCTCCGGCCTCCAGCTCAATCCGCGCCCGTTCCCGTGTGATCTCGTCGCGGACTTCCTGATATTCCCGTTCCGTCTTTGCGATTTCCGCCTGAATTTCCGGCAGGGTCGCGGGAGGAAGCTGCATCTGGGAGAGCGTTTCCGTCAGGCTCTTGCAGGATTGTTCCTTTGCCCGGATGTCTCCCTCGATTTCGGAAATTGCGGCTTTGACTTTGGCAATGTCGGCGTTGAGGCCGCGCACGTCCCCGGCAGGGGGAAACAGACGGAAAAGCTCGTCTATTTTTTTGCTGTCGGAGAGAGCCAGAAAAGCGGCGGGGTCCGCTATGCAGACGCCCATGCGGTCAAGCTCAAGTTCAAAGAGGTTTTTGGCCACCGCTTCGCCGTTGACACGGCATGAACTCGTGACAGAGCCATTTTTGGGCTTGCGCCTGAACTCCCGTTCAAAGGTCGAGCCGTTGTCAAATTCGATGCCGACAAGCAGCCTGTTTCCATCGCCTATGGCGGACAGGATGTCATTGTTGCGGGCCATGCCGGGCAGGGAGCCGGTAACCGCCAGAGTCAAAGCAAGGGCGCGCGAGCTTTTTCCACTGCCCACGCGCCCGACGATGACCGTATGCGGCGCAAGGGGCTGGTCGAAGTCCAGCCCCTTGAATCCCTGCGCATAAACGCGCCGGATCATGCTTCCTCCTGATTGTCGGCATCCAGAATTCTGGACACGGTTCGATTGATTTCTTCGGCGTTTTCAGGGGTGACGTTCTCCTCCCGCAAGCCCAGCTCCAGCAATGCGGAGCGGTATTCCGAGGGAAATTCCTGCTTCACCACGGCGAGATTGTTCCATGCCTTCAATTCTTTCTGCGTCCAGCCGACGGCCGGAGCCTCTTCCGGCTCCGGCGCGGGCTCCGGTTCCGGTTCCGGCTCGGGACTGGGCGCGGCCACAGGCGCAGGGGCGGGCCGCGGCGCGTCCATTGTCGGCGCATCGGCATAGCAGTCCGGGTTTTCAAGGGGATCGGTCTCTTCGTTCAACTCGCTGCCGGCCACTTCATCCGTGCCGCGGGAGATGACAATCGGGTCTTTTGCTTCCGGCAAGGCCACAGGCTGACCGGCTGTCAGCGCCTCAATGATCTTTGTCGAGACCTCATACTTGCTCATGTCAAAGCGAATCAGGCCGCCATCGACAGGCACCCAGCACAGTACCGGCACATCCCAGACGGTTCCCACATTTTTGGGCGCAACGGACAGCCCGAAAAGGTGCTTGAGCGCGTTTCTCTGAGCAAAGGTCTGGGCAAACTCCAGCGCCTTTTTCTTCCTGTTCAGGACCTGCCCCAGAAAGGTCAGCACCTCGTCATGCGTGATTTTCATCCAGAGATTAATGGCCTCGTCCACGCGATAGCAGGCCCACTGTTCCTGCGGTTCAGGAGCGGGGAAGGCGGCCGGAAGAAGCCGGAAGGCTTCCTTGTGTTTCTTGGCCTTCCCCACCATGTCGGACAGAGTGTACGTTCCCGTGTCGAAAACAGTCGTGCGGTCGCTGACAACGGGCTGTCCGTTTTCGTTGTAGCGGAATGCCGTTGACCGGCAGTGCACTTCCAGAACGGTTCCGTCCGGGCCACGCCTGACATAGGGATTCTGCTGCATCACGCCATCAACCGTCACGGTCGGGGCGTTCATGACGACAGCACCCGCAGCGCGGGCGAGCATTCCGTAGCCGGGCGCGGAGATGACATACGGCCCGTTGAAAACGGGCTGTACCAGACCGCCATTTTCGACGGACAGCCGCACAGTCCGCTTGGTCGCCTTTATCTGGCGGCCGCCGGAGTCCGTCAGCACAAATGCCTCGCCCTCATCAAGGGCGATCACATTCTTACCATGCAGCGCGGCAAGGTATTTCCCGACGATTCCGGCATCTTCCGGGCAGGCGGAAGAGAGTCTTTCAAAGGCAGCCTGGGCCCTGGCGCGCAGCGTCACTGCAATAGCGTTACTGGTGCTCATGCCGCCACCTCCGTGAAAGCATGCAGGCATTCCACGGCCCGCGCCTCCATGCGCATGGCCGTGCACAGGAAGCCGTTACGCCGCGCCCAGCGCGCAGCCAGAAGGAGCCAGTTCGCGGCCACCTTTCCCGTGCCGGGACGATTCTGAACGCCCTGCGTCAGACGGCAGGAGGTGATCTCCAGAGTCAGCCGGCGCTGTTCCTTGTTATCTGTCGTCATGGTTTTTTCCTCATCGAGAAGTAGAAGTCCCCGGCAGCAAGCCTCAAGGCCAGGGCCGGGCGGCTGGAGTGGGGAGAAATTTCGCGCCACATGCGCTCTCCTTTCCCGCGCTCCGGCAGCCTGCGGTGTGCATAGATGCCAGTCGATTCCAAATACGCCGGAGCGCGGGCGGTTGCGGTGATGCGCCCCGATGGCGCGGGAAAATTTAGAAAGTTGAATGTGTCAGAAGAAAAGCCGCCGGGGGGGCAGGATAACGACCTCAAATATGCAAAAGGCCGTCCCGTTGCGCTCAACTCCGGCTATCGGCGGCCTTCGCCGGAGTCTCCACGGGAAGCGGGAGCGGAAATTTTCGGGCAATAAAAAAGGGCGGCCCCGAAGGGTCGCCCTTTGTGAATGGTAGTTAGCTTTAGTCGGTTACATCGTGTAACCTCCTCGCTACCTTCCTTGCGGTTTGTCTGATTAGTTCTTGAGGCAGAATTGCGCCCAGACGCCTACGCCTGCAATGGCAAGCCCGGCAAGAAAGAACAGTGCCCAAATGCTCATGATTTCGCCTCCAGTGCAGTAAAAATGTAGGACATAACCAGAAAGATAAGGCCAATGCCTATACCTACAGACTTACCTTGGAACAGCCCCACAAGCATACTGCCTACAGCCAGCTTTTCCAGCACGTCCGCAGTGCGTTTCAGAATCGCTTTCTTCATGTCTCCTTACCGCTAACGTAGCCATTTTCACGGCATCCGTCCATACGCTTCCGCCGTGTCTGCTCCGGTCTGGGGCGACGGTTGGGGAGCTGCCTTGCCCCGCCGCTTGCGACATTCTTCGCGTCCATTGTCAAGGAACCGGGACGCGCCTGCGTCCTTGCCGCCGAGGGTGTTTCCTCGCTGGCAAAGACAGGATTAACGATTAGCGTTAATATGTCAATAAAAAATAACGCCAGTAGTTAAAACTGGCGTTCCGCGCATTGTGATCGCTAAATTTTTGTTTCGGCAAAATTTTGTAAAATAGCGGTTAACGTGTGGCCCGGGTCAAGGCCAACGGCCTTTGTCAGCTCGACGAACTCTCCAAGATCCATTTTGCGCGGTGGCTTGTTTCCTTGTGGGGCGCGGAGTCTTTGAATCATCATGCGCGCTGCCGGCAAGTTCTTTTCCGGGTAAAGGAGTTTGGCCAAGTCGTCTATGGTCATACCGCGCTCTTTTCGCTTGGAATCAATGACTCGCATAGCCTCGCGTTCAATCATACTGCGGAGTTCCTCTGGCATAGCCCATCCTTTTTTGCGGGCTATACTATCATTATAAGGCGTTAATTGTGAGCGTTATTTTTTCTTGACTCAATTAACGCTGATAGTATGCTGTGGTCAAGGGGACGGCCCGCCGTCCCGGTTCTTCGACAATCAGCCCCGACGAACCCGCAGCCGACGCCGCGCCGTGGTAGCTCCCGAACGCCGCCGGATGAACAGGGGGAGGGATGCCGGATGGAATCCGGTCGCGCCTGGACGCCGGTTTGGACCAGGGCGCGAAACAATCAGCTTTTAAATATCGGGCCGGTAGCCTGAAAAGTTTTCCGTTTCATTTCCGCCAACTTCCGGACAAAGCCCGCGGGTTGGCGGTCTGAAACGAAAAGTTTAAATGTAGCGGCCCTGTTGGTCGGCTCGGCCCCCGTCGCTCCGGTGCGCGTTCGCGCTGCGGCCTTCTTTCCAGCCGTTTTTCCGTCCCGCCCGCCCTTTGGAGCATGTTGTGAAAATCCATACTCTTTCCCTCCGCCTTAACGGGCCTCTTGCGAGCGTGCGGGGAGGGCTCTTTTCCGCTCCCACCGGGTCGCCCCGGCCTTCATGCCGCCCAGCGGATTGCCTTCACGGTTCCCCTTTTCGCTACTTGCCGCCGTGGCGGGTTTTTCGCCGGTTCATCGTGTTGGTGAAAATATGATTACAAAAGTAAGCAAAACGGTCAAGAAAAATTTTCCCTTAAGTAATCACA
>CAMBWG010000157.1 GCA_945871415.1 uncultured Desulfovibrio sp. | reverse complement strand
GCTGATGATGGGAATGCCGCGGACCGGTGAGGCGTGGAACCAGTTGAAGGCGCTCTGTCCGTTTTGCAGAATGGCCCAGTTGGTAAACTCGATGCCGTAAACTCTGCTTGCGCCGTTGTCCTTCTCGCGAGAGTTGACGATTTCTCCGGTACACCAGAACGTCAGCAGCGAGCCGCTGTAGCGAAAGGCGATGAGACAGAGGATCTGCGTTCCCCGCGAGAGATCCGGCGCGGGACCGTCGGGATGATTGACAGGCATGGAGAGCGCTATGCCGGAAGCGGACACATTGTCCAGCTGGATGCAGGGCTGGGCGATGCCCTCCTTGGATGCACACAACGGCCGCTTGAGATCGGCCGTTGTTTCCGGCATGGGCTGACTGGCGTTCAGTTCCCAGAGGCCGAGGGCCCGGACGCTGCCGGGCAGGGGCTGCACGCGGTAGAAATTGCGTTTCTGCTCGCCTTCGAAGCATTCGGGGATGGTAAGGCAGACGGTGGAAACGCCGCGCTGGCTTTGCAGGGCTTCAATGCGCGAGGTGAAGCGGAAGAAATTTTGCGTATTGTTGCTCTTGAGGCGGAAATAAACACAGACGGTTTTACCAAAATAACTGTTCGGCAGAGCGGAGAGCACTTCCAGGGCGAGAATGCCGTTCTGACAGCGTTGCAGGGCCCCGACGAAGCCCTTGTGCTGGGCGGTATTTTCGGACTCTTCCATGATTTCCACATTGAAGAGTTCTCTCTGGAGCTGGGCTTCGGCGATTTTTTCCAGAATGAGCGAGGCCGCCCGGTTTTTGCGTCGTGATTCCAGGCTCTGCTTGCGCCAGAACACCAGGACAATCCCGAACAGTACTGCAATGAATATGACGGCATACGGTAGGTAGGGCATCAGGTCTTTCATAGTGTCCTCTTGGCGTATCTTATCGGCCGGGATGGAAAAAACCCAAGGGGAGGCGAGCATTTTTCAGCCGACTTCCTTCGGAAAGGGATTGCCCATACCCGCGGAATGCAGAAACATCGCGGCGGCAGCCGTCACGGCGCGGCTGTATGCCGCGGCATCTTTTACCGCAACATGCTGCGTCAGCGCTCCTGCGCCGTTCTGTTGCTTCCATGGCCATGCAGCAGGCCCATCTTGTGCAGCTGTATCTCCAGACAGGCGACGGCGGCGGGGGTGACGCCCGAAATACGCCCGGCCTGTCCGAGGTTGGCCGGGCGCACCTTTTGCAGCTTTTCCACAACCTCGCGCGAGAGGCCCGCAATATCGGCATACGGCATGTCGTCGGGCAGCGGAGTCTGCTCCAGGCGCGCGGCCCGGCGCACAAGTTCCTGCTGCCGTTCAAGGTAGCCCGCATACTTGACGTCAACCTCAACGCTGCCCGCCGCATCACCGGCGTCGGCCAGCAGGGCCGCGGCCGCCGGCAGATGCCGGGCCAGCGCGGCCATGTCCATATCCGGGCGGCGCAGCAGCTCCGCCAGGGTCTTACCACACAGAGAGTCGGCCTGCCATGCGGGATTCCGCGCCTGTGCCGCAGCTGCGGCCTCGCCGTCAAGGCGCGTGGCCTCCAGTCCCCGGCGGAAATGTTCGGCCTGTTCGCGTTTGCGGCGGAAGATGTCCCAGCGGGCATCGTCCACCAGACCAATGCTCCGCCCCAGAGGCGTCAGGCGTTGATCGGCGTTGTCTTCACGCAGACAAAGGCGGTGCTCCGCGCGCGAGGTGAACATGCGGTACGGTTCCTCCGTTCCCAGCGTCACCAGATCGTCGACAAGCACGGCCATGTAGGCCTTATCGCGTCCGGGGACAAAGGGCGGCAGCTCCTTTTCCGCGCAGGCAATGTTCAGAGCGGCCCACAGACCCTGTGCCGCCGCTTCCTCATAGCCGGAAGTCCCGTTGATCTGTCCGGCCAGCCACAGTCCGGGAACAGCCTTGGTTTCCAGCGTGGGGCGCAGCTGCACGGGATTGGCGTAGTCGTATTCGATGGCGTAGCCCGGTCGCACCATGACGGCGTGCTCAAGTCCCGGCATGGCCGCGATCATGGCCTGCTGGATGTCGAGCGGCAGGCTGGTGGAAATGCCGTTGGCGTAGACTTCGGCACTGTTCAGTCCCTCGGGCTCCAGGAAAATCTGGTGGCGTTCCCGATCAGGGAAGCGGGCGATTTTGTCTTCAATGGACGGACAGTAGCGGGCTCCCGTGCCCTGAATGACGCCTGTAAAAAGAGGCGAGCGGTCAAAGCCGGAACGGATGATGTCATGAGCTTCGGGAGTCGTCCAGGTAATATGGCAGGCGACCTGTTGCAGCCGGGGGCCCGGCCCCGTAAAGCTGAACTGCGGCGGCGGCGTATCGCCGTCCTGACGTTCCAGCCGGGAATAGTCGATGGACGAGGCCAGGAGGCGGGGCGTCGTGCCGGTCTTGAGGCGGCCGAGCGTGATGCCCAGAGAACGCAGACTGTCGGAAAGGCCCGTGGACGGCGCATCGCCCATGCGGCCGCCGGGCAGGTGCGTCAGACCCACATGGATGAGGCCGGCCAGAAAGGTTCCGGTAGTCAGCAGGATGTGGCGCGCCGTGAAGCGCAGTCCCAGAGCCGTGCGGACGCCGCAGGCGCGACCGTCGTTGCTTTCCACCGCGACAACGTTGTCCTGCCAGATACGCAGGCCCGGCGTGGCAAAAAGACTCTGCTTGACGACACGCTGATAAACTTCCCGATCCATCTGGGCGCGGGTGGCGCGTACCGCGGGCCCCTTGCTCATGTTGAGCGTGCGGAACTGTATGCCCGCCGCATCGGCCCAGAGGCCCATCATGCCGCCGAGGGCGTCAATTTCTCGAACAAGATGCCCCTTGGCCAGACCGCCGATGGCAGGATTGCATGACAGGTATCCCAGGCGATCCACATTGCCGCTGATCAGCAGCACGGAGAAGCCGAGCCGCGCCAGCGCGGACGCGGCCTCGCAGCCGGCGTGACCGCCGCCCGTGACAATGACATCCACATCGGCGGCAGAGGGAACGACGTTAACGGGACTGCATGAGCACATGGGCAAAAACCTGGGCGTCTCTTATGGTGGCGCTGATGGAAGAATGTTCGTTATGCTGATGGCAGGTGTTGCGGATGCAGCTCCAGACCACGGCGGGCAAACCGGCCTGACGCAGCAGGGCCGCCACCGTGCCGCCGCCGATGCCTGTGGGGCGCGCTTCCACGCCGTAAATTTCCTGTACGGCCGCCATGAGCGCCCGGGCTGCGGGGCAGTTGGGCGCGCTGGCCGAGGCTTTTTGCAGGTGCGCCAGTTCCACGTCGATGTCCGTGCCGTGATGCCGGGCTATGGGGGCGACACGCTGCCGCGCGGCGGCCAGAACGGCCTCGGGATCAATACCGGGAAGCAGGCGGCAATCCAGATAGAAAACATCTTCCCCGGGAATGATGTTGATGCCCGGACCGTTGCTGTCGTGGCGCGTGGGAACGAAGGTGGAGCAGGGCGGATCAAAAAGCGGATCTTCCTGTGGAAAATCCCGCCCCAGTTCGCTCAGGCTGGTGATGGCGGCAGCTGCGGCCGTCAGGGCGTTGCGCGCTTTGTGCGGCGTGGAGGCGTGGCCCTGCAGTCCCCGGGTACGCACCCTGAACTGGGCAATACTTTTTTCCGCCACTTCGATATCCGCCCCGGAAGGGCTGCCGGAATCCGGCACGATGAAGAGATCGTCCTGATGGAAGAGATCCGGCGCCGCAGCCAGAATATGTGCCAGACCGTAGTTGTTGCCGGTTTCCTCGTCGGCCATGAAGACAAGCCCCAGAGTCAGCTCGGGCGTGAGTCCCGTGGCGTGCAGCGCTTCGGCCAGCAGAAGCATGCTTACAAGGCCCTGCTGATTGTCCTCCACCCCGCGACCATAGAGAAGATCGCCGTCTCGGCGTACCTGCCAGGGATCGGAAAGCCATTCCTCGACGGGACCGCTCGGCACAACGTCGGTATGGGCAAAAAGCCAGAGCGTGCGCGGGGAGCGACCGGGAATGCGTGCCACAAGGTTGGGACGATGCCCGCAGGCCACGCGGTCATCGGGAGCATCCAGGCGGCGCAGATCCGTTACGCCCGCGGCCTGCAGCTGCGCGGCGATGAAAGCGGTCTTTTCCTCCTCGCCCTGCCCGCCGTTTTCCGGGCCGAGCGCACGACAGGCCGTCAGGGCCTGCTGCAGGGCGACAATGCGATCAGCGCGCCCGGCAAGCACGCCAATCAGGGGCTGAAGCGACAGAGACATGTAACTTCCTTTGCGGCAGAAGTGGGGAACGGAAAACAGCAAAAAGGGAGGCCGCCGCGGCGGCCTCCCTGTTCTTTTTCGCCGAAAGCATCCCCGGAGGGGCGCCGTGCGGCTGGCGTCCCCACGGACGTGGAACGCGGCCTAGCGACCCTTGGCGGCGCGCTTGGACGCCTTGAGGGGGTTGACCTTGGCGGCGGCAGCCACCTGCACTTTCACATGCGTGGCGAAGTTGCAGCGCCCGCCGGCCCACTTGCGTTCAGGATTGGGATAGCTGGAGCAGAACTGCTGGCCATCGAATTCGCGCACGCGATCACAGCCTTCGCATTTGTCCACCACAGGGAAAATCACCATGCCGTTGACGGTCACGCCTTCGGCAGTCTTCACAGCATTCATGAGTTCAGCCATGATATACCTCCATGCGCCGAAGCGCTTTTTTTGACATTTGCGATGGAGAACTATAGAGCAACGCCATTTCTTGTCAAGTTTTTTTTACCCCGGACGGCGTTTCCCCGGCGGAAGGAAAACCATAGGGAAAACTTTTGTCCTCATTTACTTGTGAGAATTGGGCGGGTTTTGGGGAAGATGGGGAGTTTGAGGGGGAAGAAACCCCTTTTTGCCGCGAGCAAAAGAGGTTTCTTCCCCCTCAAAAGTACGCCTTGCCTGTTCAGGCCAGCGTGCGCACCACGAAGTCGCGGACGGCGTCGATTTCCCGGCAGAGGGCCTCATAATCGAAGGTTGTGAAGCGGCCGTCCTGATAGAGAATGCGTCCCGCCACCACGGTCAGGCGCACTTCGGTGCCGGTGGCGGCATAGACCGCATGGGATACGGGGTTGTACATGGGCCGCAGGTTGGGGCAGTCGAGGTCCAGCGCGATGAAGTCGGCCGCGGCTCCGGGTTCCAGCCTGCCCAGAGGCATGTCGAACGCCGCCGCGCCGCCAAGGGTGGCCATGTCCAGCACTTCCTGCGCCGTCGTCACGGTGGGATTTTTGCCCGCCAGCTTGTGCAGCAGGGCGGCGCGGCCCATTTCCGTAAACATATTGAGCTGATTGTTGCTGGCGGCCCCGTCGGTGCCGAGGGCTGTGTGCAGACCGGCCCGAAGCATGGCGGGCAGGGGAGCCGCGCCCGAGGCCAGCTTCATATTGGACGAGGCGTTATGCGCCACGCAGACATTTCTGTCCCCCAGCAGAGCGATTTCTTCCTCGTTCACGTCCACGACGTGGGCGAGGATGGTGCCGGGCCGGAGCAGGCCGCAGGCGTCGGCATGCGCCACGGGGCGGCGGCCGTGCCGCTCAAGGCATATGGCCGTTTCGTCCGTGGTTTCGGCCAGATGGATATGCAGAGGAAGATGCAGATCGTCCGCCAGTCGCAGACAGGCTTCCAGCGTTTTTTCCGAGGTCGTGTAGACGCTGTGCGGGTTGACGGCCACCCGCAGCAGGGGATCGTCCTTCCACGTTTCCGCCAGCGCGCGGGTGGCTTCCAGCGCGGCCTGCGGCGTGGCGCAGCAGGCGGAGGGAAAGTCGAAGACGGCT
>CAMBWG010000156.1 GCA_945871415.1 uncultured Desulfovibrio sp. | reverse complement strand
GCTATCTGCACAAGAGTCTGGACGGCGCCACCGTGGAAACTCCCCGTGACCTGTTCTGGCGCGTGGCCGCTTCCGTTGCCGAAAGCGAACGAGCCCATCCGGCGTCGCCCTATACGCCGGAGCAGCTGGCCCGCGAGTTCTATGATCTTATGACCTCGTGGAAATTCCTGCCCAATTCCCCGACGCTGATGAATGCGGGGACGGAGCTGGGGCAGCTTTCGGCCTGTTTTGTGCTGCCGGTGGGCGACTCCATCGAGGAAATCTTCGACGCCGTGAAGTATGCGGCCATGATTCACAAGTCCGGCGGCGGCACGGGTTTTTCCTTTTCCCGTCTGCGCCCGAAGGACAGCCGCGTGGGTTCCACCGGCGGCGTGGCGTCCGGTCCCGTATCCTTCCTGCGCATCTTCAATACCGCAACGGAGCAGATCAAGCAGGGCGGCACGCGGCGCGGTGCGAACATGGGTATTCTGCGTGTGGATCATCCCGATATCGAGGACTTCATCCGCGCCAAGGAGAAAGAAGGCGAGTTCAACAACTTCAATCTGTCCGTGGGCCTGACCGAAGATTTCATGCAGGCCGTGGAAAAGGACGAGGAATACGCCCTGCGCTCGCCGCACAGCGGCAAGGTGGTGCGGCGGCGCCGCGCCCGGGAAATCTTTGATCTGCTGGTGGACAAGGCCTGGTCTTCCGGCGATCCCGGCATTGTCTTTCTGGACAGAATCAACCGCGACAATCCGACCCCGGATCAGGGAGAAATCGAGTCGACCAATCCCTGCGGCGAGCAGCCCCTGCTCCCCTTTGAGGCCTGCAATCTCGGTTCCATCAATCTGTCCTGCTTTCATGTGCCGGGGCATGAGCAGGATGCCGATCCCTTTGAGGGCGGTATTGACTGGGAAGAACTGCGCCGCGTCATTCGTCTGGCCGTGCGCTTCCTCGACAATGTCATCGACGCGTCGCGTTTTCCGCTGGACCGCATTGCGGAAACCGTTCGCCGCAACCGCAAGATCGGGCTGGGCGTCATGGGCTTTGCCGACCTGCTCTTTTTGCTGGGCGTGCCCTACGATTCTCCGGAAGGAACGGCGCTGGCCGAGCGCATCATGAGCTTTATCAATGCCGAAGGTCATGCGGCGTCCGCCATGCTGGCCGAGGAGCGCGGCCCCTTCCCTGCCTATGAAACGTCCGTCTATGCCCGGCAGGGGCTGGGCCCCTACCGTAATGCGACAGTGACCACCATTGCGCCCACGGGGACCCTGTCCATCATCGCCGGCTGCTCGTCCGGGGTGGAGCCGCTTTTCGCCCTGTGTTTCACGCGTAACATTCTCGACGGCGAGCGCCTTGTGGAAGTAAATCCCCATTTCGAGGCCGCTCTGCATCGCGTCAACGAGGCCACGCCGGAACTCATGGAAAGCGTGGCCCGTACCGGCTCCATCCAGCAGATGGATTTTCTGCCCGCATCCCTGCGCAAGGTCTTTGTGACGGCTATGGATATTGACCCCGTATGGCATCTGCGTATGCAGGCCGCTTTTCAGCGCCATACCGACAACGCCGTTTCCAAGACGGTCAACCTGCCCAACAGCGCCACACGGGAAGATATTCACGCCATCTACTGGATGGCCTATGAGGAAGGCTGCAAGGGCGTAACCGTCTACCGCGACGGCTGCAAGAATCTGCAGGTACTGGCAACGGGCGAAGGCCAGCAGAAGATGGACGGCAACGCCGCCCCGGCGGAGCCCGTGTCTACCGTGCGCAAACGCCCGGATATCCTGCAGGGCTTTACTCAGAAAGTGCAGACCGGCCTTGGCGCCATGTATCTCACCGTCAACGAAGTGGACGGCAAGCCCTTTGAAGTCTTCGCCACTATCGGCAAGTCCGGACGTTCCATAACCGCCAAGGCGGAAGCCATCGGGCGGCTGGTATCGCTGGCCCTGCGTTCCGGCGTGAGCGTTCGCGACATCGTGACCCAGATCAAGGGCATCGGCGGCGAACATCCCGTGTTTCGCGGCAAGGGCCTGCTGCTCTCCATCCCCGACGCCATCGCCTGGGTGCTGGAGCGGCGCTACCTCAAGGATCAGCCCGTGAGTATGCTGGCCCCCGATCTGGAAGAACATCGCTGTCATGAATGCGGCGGCGAACTCATCTTTCAGGAAGGCTGCCTGATCTGCCCGCAATGCGGTTATTCCCGCTGCGGCTAGAGCGTTTCAACTTTGAAAAATGCTCTGGAGGCAGGCTGTGCTCTATCCGGGGGAAGGGGAACCCTCTCTGCTGGCGCGAGAGGGGGCCCTTCCTCCAGGTCCCCATCCCCTCCCCCAGCGCGCTTTATATGGGGGGATAGACGAGTGTGGGGGACCATCGCTTTCCCCGTGGTTGCCGTCCTCTGAAAATTTTCGCTGCCTGTTTGCGGCGGGCGTTTTCCGGTGTCTGCTTCTGACGCCGCGCCCTCGACCTCCGCGCGGTGAATGGATAACGCTGTAATATTGGAGCGTTTCAACTTTGAAAAAGGAGAAGCGCGAGGCGGCGGCACAGCGCCGCCCGGCCCGAATTGAGTGGAAAAACCGCGTTTTTCCGCGAAACGACAGGCCGTATGGTTTGAAACGCACTGCGTTTCAAACTGAAAATGCTCTGGTCAAATAGATTCCGGGAGGCCTTTTCATGAAATGGATAACCCATCAGACCGCCGCCATCGGTGCGGCGCTGGTGATGCAGCTTCCTCTCGAAGGGGTTATTGCCTCGTGTGTCGGCGGCGTATTGCCCGACAAGCTGGATATGCGCATTGCGGATATGACGCCCAACCGTCAGCGCACTTTTAATCGTATTCATCGCGGCACAACGCACTGGTTCGGCTGGTGGCTGCTTCTGCTGCTTCTGGGCGGGGCGACGGGGCTGCTCCCCCGTATTCCTCACCTGCCGCCGTTCGCGCATGCCATCATCATGGGGCTGGGCTTCGGCGGGCTGACACACGTGATTCTGGACATGCTTAATCCGCATGGCGTGCCCATTATGCCTTTTTCCCGCAAGCCGACGCTGTCCCTCAAGCTCTGTTCCACCGGCAGTCTGGGGGAGTACGTGTTTCTTGGCGCTATGCTCCTGGTTTTTGTCACCCTGCTGGGGCCGGAGCTGCGGCATACCATTTACAGTATCGAGCGCGCCGCGCAGCACTGGTTACGATTTTAGAGCGTTTCTCCTTTGAAAAAGGTGAAACGCGAGGCGGCGGCACAGCGCCGCCCGGTCAAAAGGGAGCGGAAAAAACGCGCTTTTTCCGCGAGACGGCAGGCCGTTATGGTTTGAAACGCGAAGCATTTCAAACTGAAAATGCTCTTGTCGGTCCGGTATCTTTTATGGCTGGCGATACCCGGATGGAGTATTCCGTTATGGCTTTCGATTGTCCCCCGTCATGCCGCAGTCTGCTTGTCTGTATGATTATGCTTGGCTTGTCCTGTCCCGTATCGCTTCCCGCCGCTGCTCTTTCACTGTCCGCGAAGGGAGGGGGCGCGCTTTCGACGTTTGCGGAGAGTCAGACGGTAACGCTGACGGCGTCGCTGAAAGACGATGCAGGCAGGACGGTCTCCCTTGACGGCGAGCAGGTGCGCTGGTCTGCGGTCAGTTCCCATGTCCGCAGCAAGGCCTGGGCTCGTCCCGCCGATCGCTGGAACGGTCTCTGCTGGGGCGGAAAAGCGCTTTCGCTGTCAGGGCCGGAAGAAGATAGTCTGCGTATGACGGGAGCGGTTCCCGTTGGTCCGACCGCGTCCTTAACGGATATCGTGGGAGAGCGCGACGTCACCGTGCAGGTAAGTGTGACCCTGAAAAAGACGGGGAAAACGCACACCGCAACG
Source organism: uncultured Desulfovibrio sp. (assembly GCA_945871415.1). Taxonomy (GTDB): domain Bacteria; phylum Desulfobacterota; class Desulfovibrionia; order Desulfovibrionales; family Desulfovibrionaceae; genus Desulfovibrio. Next base: position 1,945 of record CAMBWG010000156.1, on the reverse strand, counting down.
ACGCGCATCGTGTTTGGCAAGGGGCCGCTGTCCGTATTTGCCGGGGCTCCCCTGAAGATCGGCACAACATGGAAAGAGGCAATTTCCCGTTGCGGCGGCAAGGATGACCCCGACGTGGAAACGTATCAGCCGTGTACGCGCCTGCCCTCTCGGGAACAGTTGCAGGCCGTGTCCGGCGCAAAAAAGGGAGCGGCCTTTGCGGCCGGATGGCCGCAAAATCCGCCGTGCCCGCCCCGGAAAGGCCCCATTCCGGGGGCGGCCATTCCCCTTCCCCGGGATAGCGATATCCCCCCCGGCAGTGAAGGGCCTTATTTTATTTACTGGACCGGCGAGGCCGAGAAAGTCCGGGTCTTTGCCATTGTCGTTTATCTGCAAAGCGGCAGCGCCGGTCGCTACCCCGCCGCCGCGCCTGTCGGCATAGCTGCTTGCCTTCCTTGAATGGAAAGCGGATGCTGGTAGCTGTTGAGGGGGAAGGGAAACCCTTTCGCTCGCGCGCAAAGGGTTTCCCTTCCCCCTCAAACTCCCCCATCCCTTCCCAAACGCGCTTTATTCAGGAAGATGGAGCAGCACGGGATCGCTGTCGTTTTCCCTGTGCCGACCGTCCCCCGAAAGGGGCGAGGACTGGCGTTGTGTTTCAGGTACCAAAAAAAGATTTTGTCTTGCACGGAACAGAAAAGCCCGCCGGTCCGGCGGGCTTTTCTGTTCCGTATGATCAAGCTTTTGGGGGAATCCGGGAAGAATTTGTTTGCACTACCGGGGGACGGTTGCCGGGGGGCAGGCGGCGACCTACCCTTATCGCAGCATCCTCCCTAAAAATGGTCGTTGGGGTTGGAGGGGTGCCCGTGGGAAGGAAAACCCTTGCGCGCTAGCCCAGGGGTTTCCGTCCCCCGCTATCCTTTTCAGATGATTTTCAGTTTGAAACGCTCTAAAGACCGCATTCGCTCACGAGACGCAGGCAGAGATCCGCCTTGTTGAGGGTGTAGAGGTGAATGCCGGGAGCGCCGGCGTCCACAAGGCGACGGATTTGATCGACGGCAAAGCGCAGGCCGACGTCCCGCACGGCTTCGGCGCCGCCTCTGGCGTCGGCTTCTTCCAGCGAGAGATAGAGCTTGCCGGGGATGCAGGCCCCGCAGAGTGAAAGGACACGACGCAGAGACGCGAAGCTCTGTATGGGCAGAATACCCGGCAGAACGGGCACGTCGCAGCCCGCAGCCCGCAGGCGTTCCACCAGATCGAGATATTCGCGTACGTCAAAGAAAAGCTGGGTGATGGCAAAATCCGCACCGGCAAGAATTTTTTCCGTCAGATGCCGTCGATCCGCGCTGAAGCTCAGAGACTCGGGATGCGGCGCGGGATAGGCGGCCACGCCCACACCCATATCGGGCTGGACCGCGCGAATATGACGCACAAGATCAACGGCATGGCGGAAGGAACCACTGTTCCAGTCCCAGTTTTCGGCGGCCGTTGCGGGAGGATCGCCGCGCAGCGCAAGCACGTTGTCCACACCGGCGGCGCGCAGATCGCGAAGGAAGGCGTCAATGCCGTCCGGCTGCGCGCCCACGCAGGTAAGATGAGCCATGGCACACCAGCCCCGCCGGGCCAGCTCCGCCGTGACATTCAGCGTACTGTGCTGGCGGCTGCCGCCGGCCCCGTAGGTGACGGATGCAAACAGGGGACGCAGCGCGGCAAGACGATCCGCGGTTGCGTAAAAGTCCGGCAGTTGCTCTTCCTGTGCGGGCGGGAAAAATTCCAGAGAAATAGTCGGGCGGGATGCCGCGCGCAGTGCCTGGCCGATGTTCATGGACGCTCCTTGTATTTGCGCTGCGGGACATCCGCAGCATGGCGTCATGCTATATTACTAAAACTTGATATGTCAATATAGTTAGGAGCGTTTTACCTTTGAAAAAGGTAAAACGCGAGGCGGCGGCACAGCGCCGCCCGGCCC
>CAMBWG010000155.1 GCA_945871415.1 uncultured Desulfovibrio sp. | reverse complement strand
CGAAACGACAGGCCGTATGGTTTGAAACGCACAGCGTTTCAAACTGAAAATTCTCATGGGGCTGCGCGGGATATTGAGAAAATTGGGGCAAAAGTACTTTTTTTGTGAAGGATGTTGCAAGGGCAACATGGCTCCTTCGGAAAAGCCTCTATTGTGAAAGGCATGTGAAAGGCTGAACGTGCCCCGGGCATGGAGACGCCAGTAAAACGTGGGCGCTGCCGGAAAGCGGCAGTGTATCAGGTGATAAAGTGTCCTTTTTCACAACATGAGGGGCATCCGGGAGGATGCAAGGAGGATGTATGGGAGCCGAAGCTCAGGTGGAAACGCAGACAAGACAAATACCTATAGCGACGATTATACATACCCTTGTCGGCGTTGGGCTGATGGTATCAGGCCTGTTTCTTCCCTGCCTTTCCATCGTGACGGAGCCGACAGCCAAGCTCCTGTCTCTGGGGCTGCCGCAGGTGGACGGCGGACTGCTGGTGGAAGTGACGCGCATGGGCATGATCGCCACCATGATTTTCCTCGGCGTGGTGTACCTCTGGACATTTGTCGATACCCTGTGGCCGGGCTTCCTGGGCCTGCTGATGCTTATCTTCTGTGGATATGCGCCGGCAAATCAGATTCTGACCATGTTTTTCGGCAATCCGATGGTGGTCATGATCTTCTTTCTGATGATCTTTGCCTCCGCCATTGTGCACAGCAATATTGCCGCCTGGCTGGCCCGCTGGCTGATGACGCGGGACTTCATCGAAGGCCGCCCGTGGGTGATGACCGCGACCATTCTGGTGGGGAGCTACTGCGTGGCCTTTCTGGATCAGGTAACGGCATGCTTCCTCATGTGGCCGATTTTGTTTTCTATTTTTGAGGAAACCGGCTACAGGAAGGGCGACAGATACGTTTCCATCATGACGGTCTATGTCGTCATTGCCATTCTTTGTTCCTTTGCCACAGACCCGTTCAAGGGCGGCGCATTCTATCTGCTGGTGAATCTGCAAAGCCTTGCCGCCGGTGATTCCGGGATGGCCGTTCCGGTGCTGAACACGGCTGCCTATCTGGTTTTTGGCGTGGTGGTGTCGCTGACCAGTATAGCCATGCTGCTTCTGCTGATGCGTTTTGTGTTCCGGGTGGATGTTTCCCCCCTGCTGCGCATGAATGTGGCGGCGCTGAAGAAGGAGCCTCTGCCTCCCCTGACAACCAATCAGAAGATTCTGCTGGGTGTCTTTTTCTTCTATGCCATGTGGCTTCTTTTGCCCTCGCTCATCGGTAAGGAAAACGTGGTGGGCGCGTTCCTCACGCGCAATACCATGGCCGGTTCCGCCATTGCGGTGCTGCTGATCTGCATTATTCCCGTCAAGGGGCGTCCTGTTGCCGATATCTGTGTGAGCAATGCGGTGTATCCGTGGCGGGTCTTCTTCCTTATTGCCTTTGCCATGCTGCTTGGCGGGGCCATGACGGCCAAGGGAACCAATGTGGCCCTCTGGATGGAATGCGCCATGCGCGGCCTGCTGTCCGGTTTCAGTGTGTCGGCCCTGACCATTGCGGTCATCCTGCTGGGCATTTCCCTGACCAACTTCTGCAACTCCGTGGTGCTCGGTCTGGTGCTGACGCCCGTGCTGCTGGCCGTGAGTCATGCTTTCGGCTTCTCCGCCGCGCCCATTATGGCCTGTTTCATCTTTGCCGTGCTGATTGCCGCCTGCACGCCCGCGGCCTCGCCCTTTGCGGCTCTGTTGTTCGGCCATACCAAGTGGGTCGCCAAGACGGATATGATCAAGCACAGCGTCATTGCCTCGGCTGTTGTCGCGGGCGCGGTCATCGCCGTCGGCATGCCGCTGGCCACGCTGATTTTCGGTTAGGGCGCCTTTACCTTTGAAAAAGGCGGAACGCGAGGCAGCGGCACAGCGCCGCCCGGCCCGAAGTAAGCGGAAAAACTCGTTTTTCCCGCAAAACGACAGGCCGTATGGTTTGGAACGCAACGCGTTTCAGACTGAAAATGCACCATAGGTTCTGGGGATGCCCGGCCTGCCGGGCCTTCGGATGAGATGTGATGCCGGGACGGTCGCGCCGCTCCCGGAATGTTTCAGGCGCTGCCCGTGCAGCGACTTCAAGAGGTTCAGTTATGGAAAAGTACGATATCATCATTGTGGGCGGCGGACCTGCCGGTCTGACGGCCTCCATCTATGCCGTGCGCGCCAATATGAAAACTCTGGTGCTGGACAAGCTGGCTCCCGGCGGACAGATCATCAATACCAACGAAATCGCCAACTATACCGGTTTCGGCACCATCAATGGCGCTGAACTGGCCATCAAGATGTTCGAGCATTCGCAGGAAGTAGGCGCGGAGTTCGATTACAAGACCGTTGTTGCCATTGAGGATCATGGCAACAGCAAGATCGTGGTCTGCGAAGAGGACGATACCCGCTATGAAGCGAGCGCGGTCATCATCGCCACCGGCACGCGGCCGCGTCGTCTCGGCGTTCCGGGTGAAGAAGCCCACGCGGGGGCCGGCGTGAGCTGGTGCGCCATCTGCGACGGCGCGCAGTATCGCGGCAAGGATGTGGTCGTTATCGGCGGCGGTAATTCCGCCGTGGAAGAGTCCATTTACCTTGCGGGTATCGTGAACAGGCTCACCGTGGTGACCATGTTCGACCTCACCGCGGACCCCGTGGCCTGCGACAAGCTGCGCGCCATGCCCAATGTGGACATTTATCCCTATCAGGACGTGCTGGAATTTGTGGGCGACGCCAAAATTGAAGGCGTGCGCTTCAAATCCACCAGGGAAGACGCCGTGGAGCGTCTCGTCAAGTGCGACGGCGTGTTCGAATACATCGGCCTTGAGCCTACGGCGGGTTTCTGCGCCAATCTCGGTATTCTGAACAAGATGGGCTGCATTGAAACGGACAGCCAGATGCGCACGTCCTGCCCCGGCATCTTCGGCGCGGGGGACATCATTGCCAAACAGCTGCGTCAGGTCGCCACGGCCTGCGGCGACGGCGCGGTCGCCGCGCACAATGCCGCTTCCTATGTCGAATCCCTGCGCAAATAATTTTTAGAGCGTTTCACCCTTGAAATGGGTGAAACGCGAGGCGGCGGCACAGCGCCGCCCGGCCCGAAGTGAGCGGAAAAACCGCGTTTTTCCGCGAAACGACAGGCCGTATGGTTTGAAATGCAAAGCATTTCAAACTGAAAATGCTCTAAGGAGATACGCCATGATTACCGAAGTCGATACCGTCGCTTATGATGCGCTGGACAAGTCCGGCCCCATGCTGGTGGAATTCTATTCCAAGACCTGCGGCCCCTGCAAAATGCTGGCTTTTGTTCTGAAGGACGTGGCCAGGAACGATCCCGATTTCCCCATTTATACCATCGACTATGACGCCAATCAGGAGCTCAAGGAGCGCTGCGGCGTCAAGGGCTTCCCGACCCTGCTGTTCATGAAGGACGGGGTGGAGGTTTCCCGTCTGGAAGGACTGAAGCAGAAGCCCGCCATTCTTGAGGAAATTGCCAGGCTCAAAGGCTAGTGCTTCCTCGTTCCTTTTCCTTTCATTCTTACGTTATGGAGACAAACATGAGCACCAATCGCGTTACGCATACTCTGGAAGAGCATCTGATCACCCGCCAGAACAAGGCCGAAAAGGAATTTCTCGCCGCTTTTGAAAGCGAAAAGCCCACGCTGGAAAACGCGCATGTGCTGGTCAATCCCTATCTCATCAACCCTCTCTGCGCGCTGATCCTGTTCAAGACGGACAAACCGGCCGCCGCGACCCTGACCATTCACGGCAAGCGTAACGACCGTGAAAACATCGTGCATGCCTTCCCTGAAGGCACGAGCCATGCTCTGCCCGTGGTCGGCCTGTATGAAGGCGTCGTGACCCGCGTGACGGTGGAGCTGTCCACCGGCGAAAGCAGAACCTTTGAAGTTCAGGCGCAGCCTCTGCCCGAGGACGTGTGCCGCTGCCGCAATATCAATACCTCCATGGACTACTTCGGGAACAACTTCATGTTCCTGACGCCCGCGGGCAAGAACCTGCCCACCGCCTATGACTACATGGGCGATATTCGCTGGCTGCTGACCGTCAACACGATGTTCGACATCAAGCGTCTGAAGAACGGCAACATCATGACCGGTTCGCAGCGCTTCTGCCGTATGCCCTACAATGCCACCGGCCTTGTGGACCTGAACCTGCTGGGCAAGATTTACAAAGAATATCGTATGCCCGGCAACTATCATCATGACCACTTTGAAATGCCCGACGGCAATATCCTTGCCCTGACGCAGGACTTCTCCAACGGCAGCACCACGGTGGAAGACATGATCGCTCTGCTGGATCGCGAAACCGGCGAAGTGCTGCGCACCTGGGACTACAAGACCTTCCTTCCCCAGAACGTGGGCGGCTCCGGTTCGCAGGACGCGCACGACTGGTTCCACAACAACGCTCTGTGGTACAATCCCAGGAACAACACCATCACCATTTCCGGCCGTCATCAGGACGCCGTGGTGAACTTCGATTACGAAACCAGCAAACTTAACTGGATCATCGGCGACCCCGAAGGCTGGCCCGAAGACATGCAGAAGTACTTCTTCAAGCCCGTGGGCGATCTGAGCAAGTTCGACTGGCAGTATGAGCAGCACGCCTGCGTTGTCTGCCCCAACGGCGACATCATGTGCTTCGACAACGGCCAGTACCGTTCCAAGGTCAAGGAAAAGTACATCCGCAACCGCGACAACTTCTCCCGCGGCGTGCGCTACCGCATTGATACCGACAAGATGGAAATCGAGCAGGTGTGGCAGTACGGCAAGGAACTGGGCCAGACCTTCTTCTCGCCCTACATCTGCAATGTGGAATACTACGACGAAGGCCACTATCTGATCCACTCCGGCGGCATCGGCTGGAAGGACGGTTATGCTTCCGACGCGCTGGGCGCCTTCCTCAATCCCAAGAAGGACCCCACCACCGACATCTGCTCCAAGACCGTGGAACAGAAGGACGGCGTCGTCATGTATTACATGGAAGTGGACGGCAACTTCTATCGTGCTGAAAAGCTCTCGCCCTACCATGACGGCGTCAACGCCGCGTTCGGTGACGGCAGGCTGCTCGGCCATCTGGACGTGACCCCCACCTTCGACACCATTCCCGATGTGCCCGAGCGTAACGAAGTCGTGGATGCCTGGCATCAGGTGAACATCGAAGAAGACGAGGACCGCTTTGTGTTCCACGGCCGCTTTGCCCGCGGTTCTCTTGCGATGATTCTGCTGGAAGGGGAAAAGGAAACCCGCGGCTACTTCATCAATACCGCCGCTTCCTATCATCTTGCCATGTGCTCCGGCGCGTATCTTGAAGACGACGATCGCGTCATCAAGATGAACATCAGCAAGGAAGGCCTTTCCGGCAAGTACACCATCAAGGTGCTTGTGGAAGACGCCATCTACCAGACCGGCGTATCCATCTACTGCTAAAGAGTCTCAACGGTCAGAGAAAAGTTCCTTTCCCTGATTGTAAAATATGATGAAAGCGGCCCGTCGGAAAACCGGCGGGCCGCTTTTGTCAGGTTCAGGACTTCATTTAGAGCGTTTTATCTTTTTCAAAGCTAAAACGCTCTGTAATATGTCAGTTAAGCATGTCTGTTAAAGAAGGCTGTCGCATGTTCCCGCATCCGTCTGAAAAAGCGCGCCGGGGAAAGGATGGGAGCTTGGGGGAAGAGAAACGCCTCTCATGCGAGCAGCGACCGAATGGCGGCCGCAGGCCGTGCCCGTTGCGACGAAGGAAGCTACGGGCATCGACAGCGGATATGAGGGGGTCCCTTCCCCCAATAACTTACGAATAGAGCATTTTCAGTTTGAAATGCTTTGCATTTCAAACCATACGGCCTGTCGTTT
>CAMBWG010000154.1 GCA_945871415.1 uncultured Desulfovibrio sp. | reverse complement strand
TTCAGTTTGAAATGCTTTGCATTTCAAACCATACGGCCTGTCGTTTCGCGGAAAAGGCGCAGTTTTTCCGCTCACTTTTGGCCGGGCGGCGCTGTGCCGTCGCCTCGCGTTTCATCTTTTTCAAAGTTGAAATGCTCTAGAGGTCGCAGAGGCGCTGCGGCGGCAGAATGGAGAAGTTGTTCTGCTGCAGCAGATCGATGGCGGCATCCGTTTTGTCGAAACGGAAGATCATGACGGCATTGTCGGTCGCGCTCTGGGCAAAGGCGTACATGTATTCGACATTGATGTTGTTTGCCGACATAAGTTGCAGAATGGCATCCAGCCCGCCGGGCTGATCGGGCACTTCCACGGCTACGACGTGCGTGCGCCCCAGGGTGAAGCCCTTTTCCTTGAGGACCATCTGGGCTTTTTCATGATTGCAGACAATCAGGCGCAGGATGCCGAAGTCGGACGTATCCGCCAGCGACAGCGCGCGGATATTGACGCCTGCTTCCGCGAGGGTATGCGTCACTTCGGCAAGGCGTCCCGCCCGATTTTCCAGAAAGACCGACAGTTGTTCCGATTTCATGTGCTGTCCTCCCGTGCGCGCGGATTAGGCCTTGGGCATGCCGTCGCCGTTATTGGTGGTGCTGTTGGTGCTGGTTTTGTCCTTGGCGGGGGTGATGTCTATTTCATCAGGCTCGGACGAGGCGCGCCGGAAGTTGCGGATGGCGCGTCCCAGGCCGCCGCCGATTTCCGGCAGCTTTTTGGCGCCGAACAGCAGCAGCACCACAATGAGGATAAGAAGCAGTTCCTGCGTGCCGATATTGAACATGCTGGCCTCCATGGCTTGGGTATGGTCGATGCGTTTGAGTCATAGTAGGCGTGCACCGGTTTTCGGTCAAGGTCAGCGCCGTTTTGACCTTCGTGAAAGAGAGCGTTCCACGTTGTGGGGAGAATTGGGTGAGGCAAAACCGGCCTCCAGCAGACGCCGGGCCGCAAGATCTCGTCTGCCGGAACTGGTTCCTCCCATGACGACGGCAATCAGACGGACCCCCTTGCGCTCGGCCGTGACGACAATATTGTAGCCGGAAGCGACGGTCCAGCCGGTCTTGAGCCCGTCAACGCCGGGCACAACGCCCAGCAGCTTGTTGGTGGCACGCATGGTGCGGCGTCCGTGACGGAAGCTGCGGGGAGAGTGGTAGCGCAGGGCGGTGGGATGGGCGCGCAGATAGGCGCAGGAGAGCGTCAGCATATCGCGCGCCGTGGTGCGCTGTCCGGCGGCGGGCAGTCCGTTCACGTTCTTGAACTGGGTATGCTTCATACCGAGGGCCCGGGCCTTGCGGTTCATCAGGCGTACGAAATGGCGCGTATTTCCGCTGATCTTTTCGGCAGCGGCCACGGCGGCATCGTTACCGGAAACCACGGCCATGCCGTACAGCAGATTTTCCAGCCGGATACGCTCGCCAATTCTCAGGTGCATGCTTGACCCGCCGGTACGGGCGGCCTTGCGGCTGGCGACAAGCCATGTCTTGAGCGAGATTTTCCGCTGGCGGACGGCATCCAGCGTCAGCATCATGGTCATGAGTTTGGTCAGCGAGGCCGGCGGAATGGTGGCGTCGGCGTTCTGCGCATAAAGAACCTTACCGCTGGTCATATTATACAGGATGGCGGAGCGTGCCGGTACTCTGGCGGAAACCGGCAGAGCCAGACTCAGGCACAGCAGGACGAGAAGGCCGACGAGGCAGACACGGGAAAGGCCCTCAGGCCCGGGGAGAGTTTGGCGCATGGTAAAGTCGGTTGCCTTCTTCCACGGCTTGCAGGGCAAAGGCCAGCAGAATCGGCCCGGCGATGAGGCCCACGGGGCCAAAGCTGGCAAGGCCGCAGAGAATGGCAATGATGAGGACAAAGAAAGGGGCGTTGATGCCCTGACGCAGAAAGAGCGGACGAAAAACGTTGTCCACGCCGGCAACGGCCACGGAGCCCCAGAGGGCAAGGCCGACGGCGGACATGGTGCTGCCGCTGAACCAGAGGGAGAGGCAGAGCGGCCCCCAGACCAGCGCCGTTCCTATGGCCGGAATGGGCGCCACGAGTGTGGCGAGCAGCCCCCAGAAGGCGGGCTGGCGGATACCGGCCACGGCAAAACCAAAACCGCAGAGAACGCCCTGCATGGTCGCCACCAGCACAATCCCCATGAGAATGGCCCGCAGGGCGCGGCGGATGGCGAGAACAAAGCGTTTGAGCATGGGCACGGGGATGGAGAACAACCGCGCCATGACCAGATTGATGCGCTGGGCCGAGGTGGCAAAGATCACAGTCAGCGTCACGAACAGGAAGAGCGTCCAGAGGGCGGACATGGTGCCGCCCACAAGATCAAAGCCGCGGTTGATAAGCTGTCCCATGGTGTCGCCAATGAGGCTGTCCACCTGCCCGAGAGCATCGTTCAGAGCCTGTTCTATGCGGGGATAATCCGCCAGCTCGGCGCGCAGCCCCTGAATATGCGCCACCCATTCCGGCGGCAGCTGGAAGTTGTTGGCCTGCAACTCCCGCAGCCGCGCCACGCCGCCCGCGATCTGAGGCGAGACAAGCAGGACAAGAACGGCAATGGGCGTGCAGATGCAGGTAATAATACCCGTCGTATACAGGACAATCGGCATGGAACGGCTGAGGCGGAAAAGGCATTTCCGCAACCAGCCATTTTGTTGCCGCAGGAGGACGCGGGCACGCCAGCGCCGGGCCTTGACGCGCAGGTGCCGGTACACAGGCAGGCTGAGGCAGGCCGCGCACCCGGCCAGAAAGAGCGTGACGGGATTGCTTTTCAGCAGCAGGAGCCAGGCTACAGCGGCCAGAAGATAGAGGATTCGAGGCAGAGAAGATTCGCTCATGTGGTGCCGTGAAAAAAGAACAGGACAGGGGCGCGGATTAACAACGGCCCAGTATAGCAAATTTCTTCCCGCTCTCCAAGGGGCGGTCCGCAGCCTCCGGGTGTCGCCGCGTCTGCCGTCGCGGGAGGGCAGTAAAAGAGGGAAGAACGGTTACGCCGTTTCTTCCCTCAGACGCTCTCGTATGCGGCGGAACGCGGAACAAGCCTGCGTCGTCGCGTATATGGGCAGAATTCCGCCGGTGCGGAAAAAATCGCAGGCAGCGGAGCAAAATCGGCCTTCGGATGCCGTGTAATGGGGGGAGTTTAGCCGAGGACCTTGGAGCCGTTGAAACTGATGGAAACGATTTCGTAGGTCACGCGACCGCGCGGAATATCCACGCTGACTTCGTCGCCTTCTTCCTTGCCGAGCAGGGCCTGCCCCACGGGCGAAAGGAAGGAGATGGACCCCTTGGCGGGGTCGGCCTCATCGGGGCCGAGGATGGTGAAGGTCCGGCTTTCTTCGGTATCGACGTCTTCCACTTCCACAGTTGCGCCGAAAACGACCTTGTCGCCGCCCAGTTTGTCCAGATCGACGACCTGATACAGCGCCATGCGCGATTCGATGTACTTGATGCGCGCTTCGGCCATGCCCTGGCGTTCGCGCGCGGCGTCGTAGCCCGCGTTTTCGCGCAGGTCGCCTTCCTCGCGGGCTTCCTTGATGGCCTGAATGATGGCCGGGCGCTCGCTCTTCAAGCGGGCCAATTCGTCTTCAAGCTTTTTATAGCCTTGCTTGGAGATAGGGATGCTGGTCACGTTCATGCTTCTTCCTCGTACAACGTACAAAACGATGCGCAATAAAAAAAGCGTCCGCCGAAAAAGGCGGAACGCGCGTTGCTTGAAGTCTTCTTATAGTCCGGCCCCGGCGGCAGGTCAAGCCCTGCGGACAGTGAGAGCGGCGGCTTGCACGCCGTGCTTTCTGAATATATGCTGGATGGGAGAGTCTGTCTCCGGCTCGCCTGTCGTCACCAAGATCTTCTTCGGGGCTACCATGAAGAAATATTTGCGATATCTCGGACCAATCCTGATCACCTGCCTCTTTGTTCTGGCTATCTACCTGCTGTATCGCAAGCTCGAATCCTACAGCATCCAGCAGATACGGGAGAGCATCGCTCAGGTCTCCTACGTCAGCATTGCCTTTTCTCTTGTACTGATGGTTGTCAATTACGGCATCCTCGTGGGCTATGACTGGCTGGCGCTCAAGGCCATTCACAAGACGCTCCCCCTGCAGCGCGTAGGCCTCGTCTCGCTGGTCGGGCAGGCCGTCAGTTATAATTTCGGCGCGCTTCTCGGCGGCACCAGCGTGCGTTACCGCTTCTATTCCGCCTGGGGCTTCAGGCTGGAAGAGATCGTACGCCTTGTGCTGATGCTGGCCGTAACCTTCTGGGTCGGGGCACTTGGCTTGTGCGGTTTTGTCTTTCTTATCTGTCCGCCGACCCTGCCGCCGGAGCTGATTGAAAAAATGCCCATTCATGACGTGCGCCTGCTGGGCGCCGTCCTGCTGGCCGTGGCGCTTTCCTACATCGTCCTCTGCTTCCTGGTGCGTAAACCTCTGCATATCTTCGGCAAGGAATTTGTTTTTCCCGCGCCGCGCATCGCCCTTGCCCAGCTCTTTGTGGCCGGTATCGACATCGTGGCCGCCGCCGCCTGCATGTACGTGCTGCTACCTCACGACATCGGCCTGAGCTTCATGGATTTTCTGCCCGGTTACCTCATGGCGCAGGTGGCCGTTGTGCTGACGCATGTGCCCGGCGGCGTGGGCGTCTTCGAGCTGATTATTCTCCATCTGACGCATACGCCCAACGAAAAGGCCGTTGTTGCGGCCGTGCTGCTGTTTCGTCTGATTTACTATATTATCCCCCTGCTGGCGGCGGCCGTCCTGCTGGCCATTTACGAAGCCCGGCAGCGTACCGACGTTCTCCGCGAGGCCGGGCGCTGGCTGTTCGTCCTGTCCCACTCCATTGCGGCCTACATTACCTTTGCCGCCGGTTGCATTCTGCTGGTTTCCGCGACCCTGCCCTGCCTGACGCCCATGATGTACCGTATGAGCGTTCTTCCCTGGTGGCTTGTGCAGGGCGGGCATTTTGTCTGCGCTCTGTCCGGCGCCATGCTCCTTTTCGTCTCCTACGGGCTGGAACGGCGACAACGCCGCGCCTATCACCTCGCCGTCATTTTCCTTGTGCTGGGCATCGCGGGCGCGCTGCTCAAGAGTTTCGGCTGGCTGACCGCCGCCATGGTTGCCGTCATCCTGCTGGCCGTCTGTCTTGCGCATCGTCGCTTTTATCGCTCTTCCTTCTTCTGGGAAGAAGCCGTGCCCCTCTACTGGCTCGTAGGCGCGCTGGGCGTGCTGCTGCTGGTCTTTGCCATGGGCTGGGGCATCTATCATCCGGCCTGGGATCGCGCCGGAAGCTGGGGTTTTGAACAGCCCTTCAACGCCGGTCGCGTGCTGCGAGCCTATGTCGGCATCGTCATTGCCGTGTCCCTGTCCTGGGTCTGGCGGCTCACCCTGCGCCGCCGCAAGCTGCGCAGAGAACGTCAGAACCGTCTGCCGCGGGAATAGATTTATTTGAGGGGGGAAGGGGAACCCTTTTGCTGGCGCGCAAAGGGTTCCCCTTCCCCCCTCAAACTCCCCCCATCCCTTCCCAAACGCGCTTTATTCTGGAGAATGAAACAGCGCGGAACCGCCGCCGCTTTCCTGTTTTCAACGTCCCCCGGGAGGGGGCTTTTTTGTGTTTTCGAGAGGAGGCAATGAACGCTTGTCCGGTTTTGTTTTTCTCTTGCCAGAAGGTCAGATAATATTTTTTCTGTCACAGGCCAAAAGAGCCCGCCAGAAGGGGGCTCTTTTGGCCTGTGGGTGTTGGGGGGAATTCGTTGGCAGCTATCCCGCCTGCGTTGCGGGGGACGGCTGGCAGTTGGAACGCGGTCGCGTTTCCGCAGCGCCGCATCTTTCCGAAGAAAACGCGCTGGGGGAAGGGGTGGGGGACTG
>CAMBWG010000153.1 GCA_945871415.1 uncultured Desulfovibrio sp. | reverse complement strand
CGTCAGGCGACGCAGGAGCCTTACGGGCATCGACAGCAGAGATAAGGGGGTTTCCTTCCCCCCAGAAGAATATTTTAGTATTGCGTTATGAAAAAGACTCGAACCGTCATGCCGTGTCTGAGCGCGTGGAAGCTGTGGGAAGCGCATGCCGCGCAACTGCTGCCGGGCCTCTCCGATGAGCGCCCGCCGGCCGGTGTGGACGAGGCCGGGCGCGGTTGTCTGGCCGGGCCGGTGGTGGCGGCGGCCGTCATTCTGCCCGAGTCGGTCGATTTGCCGGGTCTGACGGATTCCAAGGCGCTGTCGGCGACACAGCGCGCGGCGCTTGTGCCGCGCATCAGACAGTGCGCGACGGCCTGGGGGCTGGGCGTGGTCTGGCCCCGGCGCATTGACGAAATCAATATTTTACAGGCCACCTTCGAGGCTATGACGCGGGCGATCTGCCTGCTGTCGGTTGTGCCGGGCATGATCTATGTGGACGGCAATAAAACTATTCCCGATCAGGTTCTGCGCGCGCGGTGGACGGCGGCGCGTTTTCCCCGGCAGGAAGCCGTTGTGGGCGGCGATGCGCGGGTAGATGCCATTGCCGCGGCGTCCGTTCTGGCCAAGACTTTCCGGGATCATGTGATGGAGTGTCTTGCCCGCCGCTGGCCGGGCTACGGTTTTGAGCAGCACAAGGGCTACGGGACGCAGGCGCATTATGCGGCCCTGCGGCGTCTGGGGCCCTGCCCGCAGCATCGTCTGACATATAAGGGCGTTGCCGCGCCGGAGAGCGTTTCCTGCCGTCAGGGGGATCTGCTGTGATTTTCGGGCGCAGGGCGACCGGAGCAAAGGCGCGGGCCTGCCGCGAGGACGACGAAATCCGGCAAGGCGTCACGCCTTCGGCGGCGCTGGGACAGCTCGGCGAAGACGCGGCCGCTGCCTTTGTGTGTCGCAAGGGCTGGCGCATTCTGGAACGCAACTGGCGCTACGGGCATGTGGAGCTGGATTTAGTGGCCCTTGACGGACTGGAGCTGGTTTTTGTGGAAGTCAAGACACGAACGGCGGGAGGCGTCGGCAGCCCGGCCGACGGGGTGACGCCCGCCAAGCGGGCGCGTGTCTGCAAGGCCGCGCAGGCCTGGTTGAGCGCGCATGACGCATGGGATCGTCCCTGCCGTTTTGACGTTCTCTGTCTGGAACATGACGGAACAACCTTCAACGTGGAGCATATGCCCGATGCCTTCCGCTTCTCCGACGGGCGGCGTGCTGTGGATTGTCGCAACGCCGCTTGGCAACCCTGGTGATTTTTCTCCCCGCGCGCGCCAGACGCTGGCCGAGGCGGATATTGTGCTGGCCGAGGATACGCGCCGCGCGGGGCTGCTCTGCGCTCAGTGCGGCATTCCTGTGCGGCGTTTTGTCAGCTTCCACGATCACAACGAGGCCGAGAAGCAGCCGGAAGTGCTGCGGCATCTTGAGGCGGGCGGCACGGTCGCGCTGGTGTCCGATGCCGGAACGCCGCTGGTGGCCGATCCCGGCTACCGGCTGGTGCGGGCCTGCCGGGCCGCCGGGCTGCGCGTGGTTCCCGTGCCCGGTCCCTCTGCGCCGGTAACGGCGCTCTCGGCGGCGGGGCTGCCGCCGCTGCCCTATACCTTTCTGGGGTTTCTGCCGCGCGATGCGGCAGGGCGCGCCGCTCTTTTTTCCGCCTTCCGCCGCACGCCCGGTTCCCTGATTTTTTTCGAGCGCAAGGATCGTCTGCGCGAGAGTCTGGAGCAGGCCTCGGAAATCCTCGGGCCGCGCGCGCTGGCCATTTGCCGGGAATTGACCAAAACGCATGAGGAATTTATACTTGACAGGCTGGAAAATGCTGCGGAAGCGGCAACGGATCTCCTCGGCGAGATAACCGTCATTATCGGGCCGCCGGAAGAAAGCGGTCGATCTTCGCGGGAAGAGGCGCTGAGCGTGCTGCGCGAAGAGCTGGAGGATGGCGGCAAGCCCCGGGAATGCGCCCGCCGGGCGGCGTCTCGTCTTGAGGGCTGGAGTTCCAAGGAACTTTATGCGCTGACCCGGGAACTCTGATCCCGCCTCTGCCGCCTGCCGGGAAAGAAGTTTTTTCGTCTGTATCCTGTTCTTTCCCGGTTTCAGACTGTCGGGGGCCCGGCTCCCGTACCGGACAGGATGCAGCGGCAGGGTCCTAAGGCTTTTTCAAGGGGGCTTCATGCTCACCACTTCCGTCGCTCTGCACTGTCTTGCCCGCTGCGGTTGCATCAATGCGGCCATCTCCACGCGCGCCATGCAGGAGATCGGGCTGCTCTTTGCGCTGGAGCCCGCCATCATGGCGCTGTATCCTCCGGGCAAAAAACGGCAGGAGGCCCTGTTGCGGCATGCCGGGCACAGCAATACGCACCCGTATATGATGCCTTTGTTTCTGGGCATTACTCTGTCGCTGGAAAGTCAGGTCGCAGGCGGTTCCCTGCCCGCCGCGGCTCTGGGCAGCGTCAACCGCACTCTGTCCACCACCCTCTCGGCTCTGGGAGACGGTTTTTTTGAAGGGGCGGTGCTTCCCTGCTGGTCGCTGGCCTGCGTTATATTTGCGCTGTGCGGGCATATCTGGTCGGCTATTATTCTGACGACGCTGCTGGTGGCCGGAATGGTCGCCTTCAGGATAGGCATATTCTTTTACGGGCTGCGGCACGGCGTCGCCGCCTTGCAGTGGTTGAAGCGTCTGGCTCTGATTGACTGGGCGGGGCGCATCAAGCAGCTGAATGCCGTCATGCTGGCGCTGCTGCTGGGGGTTACGCCCTGGACGGGACATTCCTTCCCGTGGCTGTTGTGCGTGCCCGCTCTGCTGTGTGCGGCGGCCGCTGCGATCTTTACCTGGAGGATGCGCCTGCCGCGCATTATCCTCTGGCTGCTTGGGGTGTCCTGTCTGGCTTTCCTGGATGCGGCTCTGATTCGGATTTAGAATTTCAGGGGACGGGGAAAGCGACGGCATCCCCGCAGCCCCCTCTTTTTTGAAGAAAGCGCGCCGGGGCCTCTTCCCCCGCACAGTTCCTTTCGCCGGGCGTCAGCACAGCCATGCGGGATTTCCCTCCCCCGGAGAAAGAAAAAATTTCGTGAACGTGAGCGCGCGATGCGTCAAAACGCGCCGCGCGGAAGGCCCGGGCCGGAGTCTTGCGGCCAGAGGAACAAAGACAATGCATGAAGCCATAGCCGAAACCGCCGATGGTCTGAGGCTGCCGCTGGTGCTGCGTATGCGCGGCGGCCTGCATGCGCGTCCGGCGGCCAAGCTGGCGCAGGAAGCGCAGCGTTTTACGGCGGATATACGCATTGAAACGGAAAACGGACAGGCCGATGCCAAGAGCATGCTTGATGTGCTTTCGCTGGCTCTGCCGCAGGGTACCGAGTTTAGCCTGACGGCTTCCGGCCCGGATGCGCGGGCGGCGCTGGAGAGGCTTGCGGCCTGCCTGGATTCGCTGCGGGATTAGGTCATGGCGCGCGCCCTTCTTTACGGTACGGCGGTTTCTCCCGGATACGCCATCGGCAAAGTCCATTTGCTGCATGTGGCGGGTATGGTTGAAAAACGGCGCATTGCGCCCCGGCAGGCCGGGCGGGAGCAGCAGCGTCTGCGGGCGGCGTCCGAGGCCGTGCGCGACGCTCTGCGCGAAGCCATGGGCAAGGTACCGGAAGACCTTGCGGAGTACCGCGAGGTCATTGCCGCCCAGATGGAGCTGGCCCGGGATCCCAAGCTGCTGGAGAGTGCCGCGAAGCGGATTGAAAGCGATCTCATCTGCGCTTCCTGGGCGCTGGATGAAACCATCAATCAGCTCTGTGCCCTGTTCGACAAGATGGAAGATCCCTATCTGCGGGATCGCGCGCAGGATATCCGCGCCGTGGGGCTGCGCCTGCGGGAGAGTCTGCAGGGATCGCGCACCGCTGTTGCGCCCGGGGAAGCCTGTGTGCTGATGGCCGAAGATCTGTCGCCCGCCGATGTCATGGACATGGACTTTTCCGGTGTGCAGGCGCTGGTGACGGCGCAGGGCGGTCCGACGTCACATACGGCCATTCTGGCCCGCGGCCTGCGTATTCCGGCGCTGGTGGGGCTGCCCGATGTGCTGGCCACCGTGCATGAAGGGGATTCCGTCATTGTGGACGGTGTCGGCGGCGTGCTGCTTGCCGGGCCGGAGCAGGACGATCTTGCGCAGTATACCGCTCTGCGGGAGGAGTATACGGCCTGGGAGACACGGGTACGCGCCGCTGCCCACTGGCCGGCGGATACCCGCGACGGTGTGCGCGTCAGCGTGCAGGCCAACATGGAGCGCCCGGAAGAAGCCGAAGAAATGCGCGAGAGCGGCGCGGACGGCGTGGGCCTGTACCGCACGGAATTTTCCTTTCTGCGGGATGTGCTGCCCGGAGAGCGGGAGCTGCTGGAAGAGTACGGCGCCGTCGTGCGCGGGGTCGCGCCCGCGCGGGTGGTTTTCCGCACGCTGGACGTAGGCGCGGACAAGATGATGCGCGCCCAGTCCAATGCAAAGGAGCCCAATCCGGCGCTGGGGCTGCGCGGCATTCGCTTTTGTCTGCGGCATCGCCATATTTTCCGCACTCAGTTGCGCGCCCTGATGCGTGTGGGGGTGGCGGGCAATGTGGCGCTGATGCTGCCCATGATTTCCACGCTGGACGAAGTGCTGACCGTGCGCGACATCATGCGCGATTTGCATGGAGAACTGGCGGCGCGGCACATCCCCCATGCCGAGAAACTGCCGCTGGGCGTCATGATTGAAACGCCCGCCGCCGTGCTCATTGCCGATGCGCTGGCGCGAGAATGCGATTTCTTCAGTATCGGCACCAACGATCTGATTCATTATCTGCTGGCCATTGATCGCAACAATCATCAGGTAGCCTATCTTAACGAGGCGCTGCATCCCGCTGTGGTGCGTTCGCTCAAGCGCATCATTGATTCGGCGCACCGCGAGGGCATCTGGGTTTCCGTCTGCGGCGAGCTGGCGTCCGATCCCTACGGGCTGGCTCTGCTGCTGGGCATGGGCGTGGATGCCGTGTCGGCGTCGCCGCGCTTTGTTCCCGGGATGAAGCACATGCTGCGGCGCCTGGATGCGGCTACCTGCATGGACCTGGCCTACAACGTTCTGATGAGCGCGGATATTTCCGCATCCCAGCGCATGGTGCGCGAACGGCTTCAGGAATCGCTGGGATCTGAACTGGCCTTTCATACTACAAGTATTCTTGCCCATTGCCATGAGTAAAAAGAAACAATCTCCGTCCACCATCGCCGTCAACAAGAAAGCGCGCCATCTCTATGAACTCTCGGATTTCATGGAGGCGGGCATCTGTCTCACCGGCCCCGAGGTCAAGAGCGTACGCGCCGGAAAGGTGAATTTCATCGACAGCTACGTGGATTTCAAGAACGGCGAGGCACTGCTGCTGTCGCTGCATATCGCGCCCTATGCCAATGCGGGCTATGCGCCGCAGGACCCGGACAGGCCGCGTGTCCTCCTGCTGCATAAGGGGGAAATCAATCGTCTTGCGGCGCAGGTGGCCCAGAAGGGACTGACGGTGGTGCCTGTAAAGCTCTATTTCAGCCGGGGAAAGATCAAGGTGGAAATTGCCCTGGGCAGAGGGAAAAAGCTCTTCGATCATCGGGAATCGCTCAAGCGCCGTGCCGCGGAACGTGACGCGGCGCGGGAAATGGCCTGATTTCCGGGGCGGCGCGCATGACGCCGCGCATATTGCAGGCTCCTCTGCCGTGGCAGTGTTTTCTGCTCTGCTGGGTTGCGGGGCTGCTCGGCGCGTCATGGCCGCAGCCGTCGCTGCTTTTTCTTGGTCTGCTGCTGGCGGCGGACGAACGTTTGCGCCCTTCCGCGCCGTGGACATCCTGTCTCGTGCGGCGCGGAGGGGCGCGTCTGATTTGCTGCCTGCTTCT
>CAMBWG010000152.1 GCA_945871415.1 uncultured Desulfovibrio sp. | reverse complement strand
GAACTACAAGAACGCCTTTCCTTCGGAAAGGCTGGGCCCCTTGCGCGCCAGCCGCGACCGAAGGCGGCCGCAGGCCGTACCCGTTGCGACGGATGTCCCCCTATACGTCCTTCCCGGCGCGCCAGAGAGCCCGCCCCCAGGCGGCCTGCCCCAGAGAAAGACCGCCGTCGCCGGGCGGGAGTTCCTCCTGGACCAGCGGCGTCAGGCCGCAGGCGCGCAGGCATTCCGGCAGGCGACGCGCCAGCAGCGCGTTATTGAGCACACCGCCGGAAAGTCCGACATGAGACAGCCCCCGTTCCCGGGCAGCCGTAAATGCCATGCGGGCAAAGGCACGGGCCAGCAGCTCATGAAAACGCCAGGCCGCAAAAGCCGTATCCCGCCGGGCATCCTCGCGCACCCGCCGGAAGACGGCATCCACGGAGAGTTCCAGCAGTCCGGAAGCGCCGCGAGCCGGCAGCACGTCCGGCAGCACGTCCGGCGCGGCCGCCTCCACCCGAAGACAGGCTTCCTCATGCGTCTGCCGCCAGAAAAGCGCATGCTGTTCCAGGCGCAGCGCGGCCTGCCCTTCATAGGAGATGCGACCGCACAGCCCCAGTTCGGCGGACACGGCATCAAAAAGACGCCCGCAGCTGGACGTCGGCGGGCACTGTACGCCCCGCTCCAGCATCTGCGTCAGCAGCCCGGCGGCGCGGCGTTCATCCTCCGGACAGGAAGGCGGGACCGCATCCGCGGGATCGCCCGGTTCGTTGCAACGCTGCCGCAGAGCAAAGGCAATGCGCCACGGCGCGCGCACGGCCGCATCCCCCCCCGGCAGTGGAAAGGGAGACAAGCGCCCCAGCCGCTCCCAGCGCGGCGCGGACAAATCCATAAACAGCAGCTCGCCGCCCCAGACGGACCCGTCCGTGCCAAGGCCCGTACCGTCCAGACAAAGCGCCAGCGCCGGAGCAAAATAGGCGTTTTCAGCCAGTACGGCGGCGGCATGGGCCGCATGGTGCTGCAAGCGCCACAAAGGGAGTCCGTCGCGTGCCGCCCGGGCTTCGGCATAGCGCGTGGACAGAAAATCAGGATGCAGATCGCAGACGACAGCCTGCGGACGCGCTTCCAGCAGCCGTTCAAGATGGGCGGCGCACTCTTCGTAAAAGGCCAGTACTGCGGGGTTTTCCAAATCTCCGATATGCTGTCCCACAAAGGCTTCGCTGGCGCGCGTCAGGCAGAGCGTCGCCTTGAGTTCCGCGCCGCAGCCCAGAACTGGCGGCGTTTCGGCATCGCGAAGAAACACCGGGCGCGGCACATAACCCCGCGCCCGGCGATAGAAAAAGGGCGTGGCTCTCGTTACCGCCGCGCCGTCCTCCGCCGCGGCATGCGGCGTAACGCCGACAACGCTGTCGTCCACACGCACGAGAATATCTCTGTCGTGCAGCAGCCAGGCATCCGCCATGCCCGCAAGACGGCGCAGGGCCTCGCGATTGCCAAGACACAGCGGTTCGCCTCCCGCATTGGCCGAGGTCATGACGAGCACGGGCGCCCGCCCGCCGCACAGGCGGGCCAGCTCATGAAACAGCATCACATGCAGGGGCGTATAGGGAAGCATGAACCCCAGCGTATCCACATCGGGCGCGACGGCGGCCGCCAGCGCCGGGGAATCGTCCGGGCGGCGCGGACACAGCACAACGGGTTTTTCCGGCGACAGCAGCAGCGCCTCGTGATCCGGTGTCGGCAGGCAGTAACGGCGCACGTCCTCCAGCGTGGCGGCCATCAGAGCAAAAGCCTTGTGCGGCCGCTGCTTGCGTTCCCGCAGACGCTCCACGGCTGCGGCATCGTCGGCGCGGCAGGCCAGCTGAAAGCCGCCCAGCCCCTTGAGCGCCAGCAGCCGCCCCTCGCGCAGGGCACAGGCCGCCCGCTCCAGCGCCCGCCGCTCCCGTTCCGGTGTACGCGGCGCGCCTGAAGATTCGGTCGCGGAGGACACTTCCGCCGCGTCCACATACCAGACATGCGGGCCGCAGTGCGGACAGGCCACCGGCTGCGCATGGAAGCGCCGGTTGCCGGGGTCCGCATATTCGGCGGCGCAGGTCGGGCACAGCGGAAAGCAGGCCATACTGGTTGTTGCCCGGTCATAAGGAATGGAACGGGTGATGGTATAGCGCGGGCCGCAGTTGGTGCAGTTGGTAAAGGGATAGGCATGACGGGGATTGCACGGATCGGCCATATCCGCAAGACAGTCGTCGCAGATCCCTACGTCGGGACTGACCAGCACGCTGTGCCCCGCATGCCCGCTGCTTGGAAAAATACGAAAATCCGCCGCTCCCGCCTCCGGCTCCGCATCTTCGGTCGCAAGCCCCGTCAGACGCGCCAGCGGCGGTAATTCGCTGCGAAGGCGGGTTTCAAAGCGCGCCACGGCAGCGGCGCTGCCCTGAATGTCGATACGCACACCGTCGGAAGTGTTGCCCACACCGCCGCTCAGCCCCTCCTCCCGGGCAAGCCGGTAGACAAAGGGGCGAAAGCCCACGCCCTGCACCTGCCCCGCCACGGTCAGCAGACGGCGTACCGTCCGAGCATTTTCCTGCATTGCTCCTCCCGCATTCAAACCATACGGCCTGTCGTTTCGCGGAAAAAGCACGGTTTTTTCCGCTCATTTTGGGCCGGACGGCGCTGTGCCGCCGCCTCGCGTTTTTCTTTTTCAAAGTTGAAACGCTCTAAAACCATCTCCGGCAACCGGGCCGCGACAGCCACAGCGACCCGCCCGAGGCATCCTGAGCATTTTTAGTTTGAAACGCTGTGCGTTTCAAATCGTACGGCCTGTCGTTTCGCGAAAAAGCGCGGCTTTTCCGCTCATTTTGGGCCGGACGGCGCCGTGCCGCCGCCTCGCGTTTTCCTTTTTCAAAGGTAAAACGCTCTATATCGCCGCGGCCTTTTTTGCCAATCGCCTCCCTTGCCGGAGCGCGCGCCTTCTGGTAGCCTGAAACCTGTCGTTTCAGGGAGATGCCGCGGGAGCGGCTCGCCGCAACGGGAGCAGTCCCGAAACTATTGCAACATCAGGGGGGAAACGCCATGCCATCAGATCAAACCATCGGCAGTCGCATCCGGGCGTTTCGGACGGCGCGCGGCCTTTCTCCGGCGGAACTCGCACAAACCGCCGGTCTGACGGAAGAGTTTCTGATCGGCCTTGAAAACGACGGCGTCTATCCCGCTATCGGCCCCCTGCACAAGATAGCCCGGGCGCTGGATCTGCGTCTCGGCACCTTCCTTGACGATCAGGTGGGGCAGGACCCCATCATCACCCGTTCCGACCGCCATCCCGGAGGCGATCCCGCCCTGCACCGCGGCACCATGCCCGCGCCGAGCTACAGCTATCATGCGCTGGGCAAGGGCAAGAGCGACCGCAATATGGAGCCCCTGCTTATCACCATACAGCCTACCCCGGCCGACAGGGAACACAAACCTTCTTCCCATCAGGGCGAAGAATTCATCTACGTGCTGGAAGGGGTGCTTATTGTGGAATACGGACGGGAACGCCATGAGCTGCGCCCGGGCGATACCATCTACTACAATTCCATTGTGCCGCATTACGTCGCTGCCGGCGACGACAGGCCCGTACGAATTCTGGCCGTTACCTACAATCCCTAGAGGCACTCAATGGACGAAAAAGTTCGCCATCGCCAGAGTCTGTTTGAACTGCGTGAAAAGACGCTCGGGCAGATTCTTGATGAAACCGTCGCCCGCTTTCCCCATCAGGATGCTCTGATCTATGCCGATCGCGGGTATCGCCAGACCTGGCGGGAATTTGCCGATACGGTGGACGCCTTCGCCAAGGGGCTCATGGCTCTGGGCGTGAGCAAGGGCGAGAAGGTGGCCGTCTGGGCAACCAACGTCCCCTACTGGGTCACGCTGCAATTTGCCACGGCTAAAATCGGGGCCATCCTGATCACGGTCAACACCAATTATCGCGAGCATGAACTGCGTTACCTGCTCAATCATTCGGAATGCGAAAATATCTTTCTGATTGACACGCTGCGCGATCATGCCTTTGTCGATACGCTTTACGCCATTGCCCCGGAGCTGCGGCGTCAGGGCCGCAGCCAGCTCCGCTGCGCCGCGCTGCCCCACCTCAAGCGCGTCTGCTATCTTGGCGCGGAAAAATTTCGCGGCATGTACTCCGTCCCGGAAATACTCGGCATGGCCGTCATGGTCAGCGACGACGACTACCGCGCCCGGCAGGCCGAGCTGGACCCCTGGGACGTCATCAACATGCAGTATACGTCCGGCACGACGGGCTTTCCCAAGGGCGTCATGCTCACCCATGTGGGCGTAGGTCTCAACGGCTACTGGATAGGGCGCAACATGGGCTTTACTGAAAAAGATCGCCTCTGCCTCTGCGTCCCCCTGTTTCATTGCTTCGGCTGCGTACTGGGCGTCATGGCCTGCGTCAATCACGGCGCCTGCATGGTCATCGTCGAGAAATTCAATCCCCTTGCCGTACTGGCCGCCGTGGACAGCGAACGCTGCACGGCCCTGCACGGCGTGCCCACCATGTTTCTTGCCGAACTGGAACACAAGCTGTTCAAACGCTTCGACGTTTCCAGTCTGCGCACCGGCATCATGGCCGGTTCCACCTGTCCCGAGCCGCTCATGCGCCGCGTGGTGGAAGAAATGAACATGAAGGATATCACCATCTGCTACGGCCTGACGGAAGGCTCCCCCGTCATGACGCAGTCGGATGTGGACGATCCGCTTCCCCTGCGCTGCGAAACCGTGGGCTGCGCCATGCCCGGCATCGAGGTGCGCGTCGCCGATCCCGAAACCTGCGAGGAGCTGCCGCGCGGGCAGGTGGGGGAAATTCTCTGCCGCGGCTACAATGTCATGAAGGGCTATTACAAGATGCCCGAAGAAACCGCCCGCACCATCAGCCCCGACGGCTGGCTGCATTCCGGCGATCTCGGCATCATGGACGAAGCCGGCTACGTCCGCGTGACAGGGCGCATCAAGGATATGATTATCCGGGGCGGCGAAAACGTCTACCCGCGCGAAGTGGAAGAATTTCTTATGGGTATGCCCGACGTCATGGACGTGCAGGTGGTGGGCGTGCCCAGCCGCAAATACGGCGAGGAAGTGGCGGCCTTCATCATTCCGCGCAAGGGCGCCGCCATCGCCCCCGAAGACGTGCGCGCCTTCTGCCGCGGGCAGATCGCCTGGTACAAGATTCCCCGTCATATTGCCGTGGTGGATGCCTTCCCCCTGACGGCCAGCGGTAAAATCCAGAAATTCCGCCTGCGCGAAATGGCCGCCGAACGCTGGCCCGAGCTCATGAAATAAGGAATCCCATGCTCAAACCCTTTTATCAAGGCAAACTCGACACCTTCTGCGCCATCTATGCCGTGCTCAACGCCCTGCGCCTGACCCACGGCATCCGCACCACCCGAGCGCGCGATATTCTCAACGAAACGCTCATGGCGCTGGCGGCCAATCCCGAAGCCCTGCGCGCCGTCCTGACCCAGGAAACCGATTATCTCCAGCTGGTGGACGGCATTCTGCGCGCTCAGAAGCACAAGTTTCCCCTGGAAATACAGGCTCCCTGGGACGAGCAGGCCCAGCCCGACGAAAACGAATTCTGGACCGCGTGCCGCCGCTGGCTGGACGGCGGCGACAAGCGCGCCATTCTCTTCCGCTTTCTGCGCCACATGACGCCCGGCGGCCCGGCCGTCAACCGTCACTGGACCGTGTCGGATCGCATCAACGACAGCGTGCTGCACCTCTTTGACTGCAGCCACGAAGCCGAAGCCATCCTCAACGTCCACCGCGTGGAATTCGTGACCCACCCCTCCCGCATCGCCACCGGTCGTCTGCTGTTCATCGAACCGCGCACCGTTCGCTTTATCCGTCTGCCTTTCTAGAGCGTTTCAACTTTGAAAAAGGTGAAACGCGAGGCGGCGGCACAGCGCCGCCCGGCCAGAAGTGAGCG
>CAMBWG010000151.1 GCA_945871415.1 uncultured Desulfovibrio sp. | reverse complement strand
TTTGTTATCCTTGTTATCTTTGTCCCCAAGTGGGATGAAGCTGCCGAAGATATCATTGCGCTGATTGAGCCAGTCGCCCTGTGCGTTGGGGCGGATATGCGTCCAGTTCATGGCAGGATTGAGGATGCTGCGCTTTTCGGCAATGATGGCAAGTTTTTCTTCCCGGCTCAGATAATCGCCGATATCGTGATATTGAATAAGCGCCTTGCCCGTATGGCCGGGCTTTTTGACCAGCACGGTGATGGCAATGGGCGTGCGACTGCCGGAACCGAATATCTTTCCCCCTTCCCGGCGCGAGGTTTCGCCGCTGGTGCGCTGATTGCCGCGCAAATTGAAGACATAGATGGCGCTGAACTCCGCCTCAAGGCTTTTGCGGAAACCGTCCATAGCGTTGCCGTCCAGCCAGTAGCCATTGGAAACAAAGGCAATGATACCGCCGTGCTGTTTGTCCAGCCTGTCCGATGCCCAGCGGAACGCCTTGATATAGGGATCATAGAGGGCGTTCTTGTTGGTCTTGTCCGATTGTTTGGCGTAGGTATCGGCAATGCGCTGTTCCAGGCGGGGATAGGACTGGTTCTGCGCATCGTCATTGGCGGATTTCTGGCCCACGGAATAGGGCGGATTGCCGATGATGACCTGAATGGGAGCGTTCTGCTGGGCCTGTACCCGTTCGGAATTTTGCGGCAGGGCGGGCGCATAAAGCCAGTTTACGTCATCGGTTTCGCCAAGCTGGAAGGTATCCGTCAGGCAGATGCCGTTAAAGGGCGTATAGGCGGCGTTTTCGCCCTGCGTGGCATGATAGGCATTTTCGATATTGATGGAGGCAATATAGTAGGCCAGCAGGACTATTTCATTGGCGTGCAGCTCCGCCGCGTATTTGCGCGGCAGGGCTGCGGGCGTGATGAGGCCGCTTTCCACCATTCGGGCAAGGAAGGTTCCCGTACCGGTAAAGGGATCGAGCACATGCACGTCAGCATCGGACAGGGAGCGCCCGAAGGCCGCTTGCAGGACATCGGCCACGGAACGGTTGATGAAGTCCACAATTTCAACGGGCGTATAGACAATGCCGAGTTTTTCCACCGTGCGCGGAAAGGCCGTGCGGAAAAATTTGTCGTACAGCTCCACGATGACGCGCTGCCGGGCTTCGGCATTGTCGAGGCCGGAAACGCGCATTTTGACGGACTCGTAAAAGCGCGAAAGCACGACCGTATCCTTTTCCAGCGCCTGCGCTTCCAGCAGATCAAGCATGCCTTGCAGGGCGCGGGAAACGGGATTGTGCTGCACAAAGGAATAATTCTCGAACAGGGCTTCAAAGACCGGCTTTGTGATCAGGTGCTGGGCCAGCATTTCCACCACCTCGCCGGGCGTGACGGCGGGATTGATGTTCTTGCGCAGCCCGGACAGGAGGTCGTCAAAGGCGGTCTTGTGCGGGCCGGGAACGGCAATCAGGCGGTTGATGCGTTCCATATAGCCCTGAGCAATCTGGGCAACGTCCGCCGCCCACTGTTCCCAGTAGCGTTTGTTGCCGACCTTCTGCACCATGCGGGCATAAATGGCCCCTTGCAGCTCCTGAAGATGCGGCAGGGGCAGCGGAAGCTGCGTTGTTGCGCCGCGTCCCTTGCCTGTCGGGGGCGTGCTGCCTTCCTCCTCCGGTGTGCGTCCGTCGCCAATGCGACCGATCAGCACCTTTTGGGGCTTGCGGTGATTCAGTTCCAGCTTGTTGATCATGGCGCTGAATCGGTCATCATGCGCCCGCAGGGCATTGAGGACTGTCCAGACAACGGCAAAGCGCTTGTTGTCGTTGAGCGCTTCTTCCGGCGTGACATTGGAAGGAATGAGGACAGGAATAATGATGTAGCCGAATTTCTTTCCCGGAGCCGTGCGCATGACGCGCCCCACGGACTGCACCACGTCGATCTGGGAATTGCGGGCCGAAAGAAACAGCACCGCGTCCAGCGAGGGCACGTCCACGCCTTCGGAAAGGCAGCGCACATTGGTCAGGATGCGGCATTCGTTGCCGTCGGCAGGGGCGGCATTAAGCCATGACAGCTTTTCGTCGCGGGTGGTGGCGGGCATGGTTCCGTCCACATGCTGCGCGGACACGCTGACCATTTCCGCGCGTTCCTCCTGCGTCAGGCTGTCGTAATAGCTTTCCTTGAAACCGTTGAAGACCGCGCTGATCCGTTTGGAAATCTTGATGTTCTGACAGAAGGCGACCGCCTTGCGCATGGGCGCGGGATCGGAGGTCTTCAGCAGGCCCTCGTCAATGAGCATGCGCTTTGACAGGGCGTTGATGCAGCCGATGAGCTTGCTTGCGTCGTCGGTATCGATCTCCTTGCTGCTGTCCGCCACGGCGGCTTGCAGGGCGGCGGGAATCTGGCTTTCGCTGAGCGTCAGCACAAGCACCTTGTAATCCGCCAGCAGATTCTTATCGACCGCCTCGCCAAAGCCGATGCGAAAGACCTCCGGCCCGTACAGGGCTTCGTCATCCATCGAGCAGAGCCAGGCTTCGGCATCCTGCGCCTTTTTCTTGCTTTCTTCCGCATACAGGCGCGGGGTGGCCGTCATGTAGAGGCGTTTTTTTGCCTGAATAAAGGCGTTGTCATGCACCTTCACAAAGGCGGAATCTTCCGCGTCCTTCAGCGTGACGCCGGTGGTTCTGTGGGCCTCGTCGCAGATAATCAGATCAAAGGGCCGCTGAAAGGTCTTTTGCGCTTCCGCAATGACGGCAATGGACTGATAGGTGGAAAAGACAACCAGCAGGCTGTCCGCATGAAATTTTTCCGCCAGCCGGAACTGACGCACGATGTCATCCACATTGGTGGATGCGGGAAAGGCCAGATCGGTAACGCTGTAGCCGTCCTGATCCTCGTCCTTTTTGCTTCTGCTTTTGCTGACTTCGGGATCGGAGCAGATGCAGACGGGGAAAATGTCCGCCGATGTTTCCGCCGTCCATTCCCGCAGGGTCTGACCCACCAGCGCAATGGAAGGAGCCAGAAACAGCACAAGCCCCCTGCCGCCGGTTTCGTTCTCCGCAATTTTCAGGGAAGTGAAGGTCTTGCCCGTACCGCAGGCCATGATCAGCTTGCCGCGATCCCCGGTCTGGAAATGCTCGTGAAAGGCGGTTATGGCCGCCTGCTGATGCGGGCGCGGCTGCTTGCGTTCCTGCCGGGCCTGTGCGCCGCTGATGCCCTGTTCCAGCGCGGCCCAGTCCACGGGCGCGTTTTCCAGATCGGCAAGGCTGATGCGCTGTACCGGCGGTTCCTGATGGCGGATGGCGTTTTCCGCCTCGTTCCCCCATTTGTTTGTGGTGGATATCCAGAGCCGGAGCGCAAAGGAGGTCGTCTGGTGCTGGTCGTTGACAAACTGCTTGCTGGACGTGGCCAGAAAGCTGTCCACGGCGGGCTTGTCTATGCTGGCTGTTTCCGCATAGCACTTGCATTGAATGGCCCAGAAATCCCCCTCCACGGTCTGCGCAACCAGATCAATGCCCGTATCCTTGCCGCCGAGGTTCTGCTTGTACGGAAATTCCCGCCAGAGCCAGACATGCCGGAACGTGCCCGCATACCACGGCACCGTTTGCAGAAAAGCCTGCATGAGCCGCTCGAAACGGTCGCCCTTGTCACGTTCGGAAAAGGAAATGGCGCGGTACCTGGCAAGAATATCTTGAAAGGTCATGGGGCGTTCTCCCTGAAAAAAGATGGCATATCAGTATACCCGAAAACGCCCGGAAAGGGAATGTGGGGGAGGGCGGCCGCGCGTCGGCCCGGAGTGGAATACGGGCTGGATCACTCTGGAAAAAAAGGCCATAAAAATTCTGGCAGGCTCCCGCAGGGGGCAGGAGCAGCCGGACAGAGTATCCGTAAGCGTCCGGCGTCTCTGGCATACCAGAGCGGATACAGAAGAAAAAGGAACGCAGGCCATGATAACGCATCTTGGCATAAGCAACGTGGGGCCAGCCCCGGACATGGAGCTGGACTTTGGCCGCCGTCTGAATCTGCTTACCGGAGACAACGGGCTGGGAAAGAGTTTTCTCCTCGATATTCTCTGGTGGGCCATGACACGCACCTGGCCGGCGGAGGTCAATCCGCGTCTGACCGCAGGCAAGACAGCCCTGCCCACAGACAAAAAGCAACCGGCAACCATCAGAGCCTGTTTTTCCGCAGCATCCAGAACCATAAAAAGCAAAAGCACGTTCAAGCCCCGCGAACAGGTATGGCCCATAAAGGCGGGGCGCCCCGCCAATCCCGGTCTGATCTTCTACGCTATGGCGGACGGCAGCTTTGCGGTATGGGACCCGGCACGCAATTACTGGAAGTCCGTGCGGGAGGAGGGGAAAGCGCGTCCTCCGGCCTATGTATTCAGTCCCGCCGAGGTCTGGAACGGGCTGGAAAATGAGGACGGCACATGGCTCTGCAACGGCCTGATCCGGGACTGGGCAGGCTGGCAGAAGGAAAACGGCCCGGCTTTTGCGTCGTTACAGGCGGTGCTTGCTGTGCTGTCGCCTTCCGGGGAGGAAAAACTTGTTCCCGGAAAACTGACGCGCATCAGCCTTGACGATGCGCGGGATATGCCCACGCTGCGTATGCCATATGGGCAGGAAGTCCCCGTGCTGCATGCGTCTTCCGGTATGCGCCGCATCATTTCGCTGGCCTATTTTCTTGTCTGGTGCTGGGAGGAACATCTGAAAGCCCGGGAATTGACGGGGGAAGAGCCGGAAAGCCGGGCGGTATTTCTGATAGATGAAGCGGAGGCGCATTTGCATCCCAAATGGCAGCGCACGGTCATACCGGCCCTGATGCGGGTCATGGAGACGTTACGCCCCGACAGGGAAATGCAGCTTATCGTGGCAACGCATTCGCCGCTGATTATGGCCTCTGTGGAAACCTTGTTCGATGCGTCGAAGGATGCCTGGTTCGACCTTGATCTCAGCGAGGGGAATGTCCTCCTGACACAACGCCCCTTCCTGCGGCAGGGGAATGTCTCCAACTGGCTTACCAGCGAGGCCTTTGACTTGCCGTCCGGCTATTCCCGGGAGGCGGAAAAGGTTCTGGAAGAGGCAACACAGGCATTGAGTACGGATAGTTTCGGCCCGGAAGAGGCGCAAAAGCTGGATCAGCAATTACGCGGCGTGCTTTCGGAAACCGATCCTTTCTGGATTCGCTGGCGCTTTGTGGCGGAAAAAAAGGGATGGCTGGCATGATTCCTGTTACACCGCAGCCAGAGCCGGAAGATTTTGATACAGAAGTTCGTCAGAAAGGTCTGCGCTGGCTGGCGAAACATGATATTGATATCACTGTTGCCCTGCCGCCGGGGACGAAACTGCGTGCCTACTGGCAATCATGTCTGAAAGAACTGCATAGGCGTTATGGCGGTGTTTGCGCCTATCTTGCCGTTTTCTTTGAAAGAACCACAG
Source organism: uncultured Desulfovibrio sp. (assembly GCA_945871415.1). Taxonomy (GTDB): domain Bacteria; phylum Desulfobacterota; class Desulfovibrionia; order Desulfovibrionales; family Desulfovibrionaceae; genus Desulfovibrio. The sequence goes on along the minus strand of CAMBWG010000151.1, from coordinate 541 downwards.
GGGCTGGAAACGTGGAGCATTTTCACCCTAAGTCTTTGCGCCCCGATCTTGCGTATGAATGGTGCAATTACCGTCTGGCCTGTTCCGCAATAAACAGCCGCAAGAGAAATTTTACCGATGTACTCGATCCTTTTGAGGTCAAGGATGACTGGTTTTATCTGGAACTCGTAAGCGGGCATATTTTCCCCAACCCGCAGTTGCCCGCCTCTCTGCAACAAAAGATTCAGGCAACCATAGACAGGCTGAAACTGGATCACCCCGACAATAACGAAATGCGCGCCGAGCATTACCAGCTCTATTGCGAAGGGAAAATAACAAGCGAGTACCTCAAAGGCTATTCCCCCTTTGTATGGAAGGAAGCAGACCGGCAGGGACTGCTGTAATCCTGTAAACCATCGGGAACCGTTGACCTGTTTTTTCTGTACGCAAAACGCCCTCTTTCCGTGTCCGGCGGAAAGGGGGCGTTTTCTGTGCCGGTTTGCGCGGAATGCGACGCTGGATCACTCTGGAAAAAAAGGCCATAAAAATTCTGGCAGGCTCC
>CAMBWG010000150.1 GCA_945871415.1 uncultured Desulfovibrio sp. | reverse complement strand
GCAAGATGAAGGTTGAGGTAGGCGCCTTCCACATTCATTTCGAGATTTTCATAAATGGCATATGTATTGGAAAGGCTGGCTTCCATGGCATAGTCGGTCGTGGTGAGATAGGCCATGGGACCATCGGCGCTCTTGGTGGGGTACGTGGTCATATTGGCATTCTTCACCATGTTCTTGCTGTTGGTGCCGTGATAATAGCCCAGCTTGAAGGTATGGCGCAGATCCTCGATGAAGGAAACGTCCTTGAGCGTGGCCACGACACCGGCAAGGCCGCTGGGGTTATGCCCCAGAACTTTCCAGGTACTGAGATCGAAGTACTGGCCGCCGAAGCCGAGCGGAGAAACCGGCCACGGGGTGTTGAACTGGGGCAGCCGCTCGGAACCGTTGTAGGGATTGCTGTCATCGCCGGGACCGTACCAGGCGATGATGCCGGGAGTACCCCAGTCGCACTTGTAGTCAAGGCGCATGGCGGCGTACCAGCCGTGGCGGCGGAGATCAAAGGTCCTGCCGGGCTGGCCGGGATCAAACTGCGTATAGTTTTTGACCTTCCCCATATCGACGCTGCCATAGCTGAACTCAAGAGCCAGCTCCCACGGATCCCAGTTGAACTGGCTGGTGATACCGGCCCAGATACCGTCGCCATAAGGGCGGCTGCTCTGGACAAGATTAGCCCCTTCAAAGGTGGCCGAATAGCCGAGCCCGCTGCCGAGAATGGGCATAAGACCGGCCCGGGGCGCATAGAAGGCAGATTCGCGGGGCCCGGTGGCGGGATTCATGCCGCGCAGACCGTTCTTGCCGATCATGGCGTACTGTACCCACGGCGAAATTTTGAAATTGGAGCCGGTAATGGGCAGCGTCAGCGCAAAGACATCAATATTATCAAGATAGCCCTTCTGATCGCGCCCGTACTGGGTCAGATCCGAATTATCATTATAGGGACGCGCCCAGTAGATGGAGGCGGCGACAGTAGTGTCGCCTTCCGTAACCAGCGGAATGCTCGTCAGAATGGCCGGACAGTAGTGCCCGTAGACGGCGCTCCAGCCGGTGACAAAGCCGGGAAGCAGTATGGGCTGAATGCCCATGCGAACCTTGATGTCCGTTTCAGGCACAATCCAGTCAAGGTAGGCATGACGCACGCCAAGCGCGGACGTGCCGTCCGCGCCCGTCGCTCCGCCGTCCGCGCCTTTGCCCCAGGAAATACCATTGCTGCCGCTACCGACAGTAATCATGATACTGCCGCTCAGACTTTCGCTTGCCACCGCATCCATCTGGAGGCGCCAGCGCTGGAAGGCGGCAAACGTATCAGCGCCGTTGACGCCGCGCGGCGCCACGTTGGACGTTTCAAAGCTGATGTCAAACGTCCCCTTGACTTTGAAATCCACCGCCTGACTGGCGGCAGGCACACTCAGCAGCCCCGTGGCCAGCAGCAGAGCCACCAGCGCTTTCTGCCTCTTCTTCATCCTCGTCTCCTCCTGAGCGGCACTCCGTCTTGCGTGCCGCCCTCCCGTTGTGTTTTCTCCTGTGCGGACATCTGCCGACGATGTCCGAAGGACTTGCGAGAACAGACTTCCCTTGCAGCCCTTTCCGCTCTTGTTACTGGAGAAAAGGATGTTTCAGCGTTGCCGTTGCAACATTTTTCACAATTACATGCAAAAAAAATCCTGTTTGAGAAGAAGCGCAGCATAAAGACCGCCATAAACGGCGTTTTTCTGGAGATAGAAAGCGCATATGCCGCAATTCATTATAAAGAAAAAAATCACAATGCGGAAAGACACGTGAATGCAGGAGGCAGGAAACACCAGGCATGGAAAGGGTCTTCCCTCGCAACAACGGATGCAAAGAGGAAACGAAGGAAAAGAAAAAAGAAAGATCTCACACCCTGAAAGGTGGCATCAAAAAGATAAGAGAACAGGACAGGGACAAGAAGTCTGCGCCCGCAGAGACACAAAGCGGCCCGCCGGTTTTCCGGCGGGCCGCGCATGACGGTGCAACAGTATGAGAGCGCTTTGCCTTTGAAAAAAGCAGAACGCGAGGCGGCGGCGCAGGTCCCCCGCTGCCATGAAGAACAGGAATGACAGCAGAAACGGAGGCTTTTCTTTCCTCAGCCGTATGCAAACGCCCCCGGAGGACTTACGTCTGCTGCCGAATGACAAGAGCGCGCGCAAATACGCCGACGCCCCAGCCGGCGGCAAGCGCGGTCAGCGGGGACATGCGGAGCGCAAGGCAGCCGATGGTCAGAAGGACGCCCAGCAGAGGGGCCGTGGCATAGGCCGGCTCATCCGTCAGCGCGGCGGTATCCCCAAGGGCCGCATCCCGGAGCAGGCCGGGAGCAAACGCGGGAACTGCGGCCAGCAGAAACATACCCAGCGGGGAAAGCGCCAGCCAGTTCTGCACAGCAAGCACGCCGGAACAGGCCAGCAGTTGCAGGCCCGCGGCATCAATCAGGGAATAGAAGCGCCCTTCCGTCCAGGAAAAGCGACCAAGAACAGCGCCGCAAATGCCGCCGCCCAGGGCCGACGCGGGATAGAGGGACGTGTCGAGTACGAGGACTGCCGGCTGCCCCGCAAGCGTCGCGCGCAGCAGAGGCCCAATCAGACCGCAAAGCACGCCGAGTACGACGGCGCCCACAGGCGGGCAGGAAGCGTGCCGGGCCCGTAACGCCGATGCGGCGGCCAGCATTGCGCAGCCCGCCGCATCGAAAAAGAAGGGGGAAAAGAAGAGCTCCATTTTATTTGGCAAAGCCGAAGGCTCGCCGCTCCCGGATGACCGTCACCCGAATCTGCCCGGGATAGGTCAGATTCTTTTCTATCTTCTCGGCAATATCCTTGCAGAGCAGATAGGTGGCGTCGTCATCGACATGCTCGGGATTGACCATGACGCGAATCTCGCGTCCGGCCTGAATGGCATAGGCCTTGGTTACGCCGTCAAAGCTGGTGGCGATATTTTCAAGGTCTTCCAGCCGCTTGACGTAGTTTTCAAGCAGCTCCTTGCGCGCGCCGGGACGCGCGCCGGAAATGGAGTCCGCCGCCTGCACCAGCACGGCAAGCGCGCTGGCAGGCCGCACATCTTCATGGTGCGCGGCAATGGCATGGACGATTTCCTTGCTCTCGTTGTACTTCTTGGCGAGATCCGCACCGATGATCGCGTGCGGGCCCTCCACCTCATGATCCACGGCCTTGCCGATGTCATGCAGCAGACCGGCGCGCTTGGCCTTTTTGACATCCATCCCCAGTTCGGCGGCCATCATACCGCAGAGGGCGGACACTTCCAGCGCGTGCTGAAGCACATTCTGGGTAAAGGAGGTACGGTAACGCAGCTGTCCGAGCAGGCGAATCAATTCGGGATGAATGCCGTGCACGCCCGCATCAAAGGTCGCCTGCTCGCCGATTTCCCGAACCTGCGTATCCAGTTCCTGCTCGCATTTCTGCACCACGTCTTCAATGCGGGCAGGATGAATGCGACCATCCTGAATGAGACGTTCGAGCGCCATCTTGGCGACCTGCCGCCGCAAGGGGCTATATGCTGACAGGATGACGGTTTCCGGGGTATCGTCAATGATGAGATCAACGCCGGTCGCCGCTTCCAGGGCCCGGATATTGCGCCCTTCACGGCCGATGATCCGGCCTTTCATATCTTCGCTGGGCAGGGTGACGGCAGTAACCGTCTGCTCGTTGACGTAATCGCCGGCATAGCGCTGAATGACATTGCAGAGAATGTCCTTGGCCTTGCGGTCGGCGGTTTCGCGCGCTTCCGTTTCGATCTGCCGGATCATCCGGGCGGATTCATGACGCGTTCTGGCTTCGATTTCGGAAAAAAGGCGGGTTTTGGCTTCTTCGGCCGTAAGACCGGAGATCTCTTCAAGGCGGCGTTCCTGCTCGTCAATGCGATTTTCAAGGAACTCTTCCTGCTCGGCAAGATGCCGCTCTTTGCGGGCAAGATCCTTTTCCGTGGCAAGAAGCTCATGCTCCTTTTCGGTCGCCTTTTCGAGCTTTTCCTCAAGACGGCTGCCGAGTTCTTCCAGCTTGCGTTCCCGCGCCTTGACTTCGCGTTCCCGCTCCTTGAACTCGTTTTCCATCTCTCGCTTCTGGTTGAAAAGGTCATTCTGGCCCTGAACCAGAATTTCCTTTTTCTGAGCCTGCGCTTCCTTGCGAGCCTCCTCGACTATGCGCTTGGCAAGCTCGTTGGCGTCGCCAAGACGTTTGGCCGTAGTGCAGCGCTGCACTACAACGCCGATCACCAGGCCAGCGACAAGCACGCCGACAAGCTGAAAAATTGTCGTAATATCCATACTTCTCCATCCATCACGGAGGGCATATGCCCTTTACATGGCGGTTTTCACACGGAAACCGCCGTTGGCGGCGACAGCCGGAGACGGACGGAGACGCCGGAAACGGCAAAAAAGCAGGACACAGACAGCCGCGGCGCGGCAGGCGAAAGAGGAGAAACCCCAGAGTGCCGTGTCTCATCTTCGGTGCAGAACCTGGTCTCCCAGGTGGACGCCATGTATATTTCCATTAGGCTTCCCGATACGGGCATGCACACAAGAAACCGCACAGCTTCCGTTTTTATGCTTGTAAGGTCAGCACCGAGATAAAAATCACGCGCACCCCAGGGAATATCGTATGGCCTTAGGCAAGCCTCTCTATCTTTGAGAGCAAATCATCAATACGCGTCAGCGTATCATCAAGCTCTTTCTGTGCATTCAGCACGTCATCCGCCAGTCCTAGCGCCACATAGGTCAGCAGCAAATCCTTGCTCTGTCCGCTGCTTCGCCGCTTCAGACTATCGTACCGTTCTTCAAGAATACGCGCAGCCGAAGCTGCCCGATCCATGTCAGCCGTGGGCTTGAAGAAGACTTCAACCCCAAGAACGGTCAAGCTGTTGTTTCCCTCGCTCACGGGAACCTACTATGACGCAACGTTGTTCTCGTGCTCTTGAATAATCTGCAGCAGGGCGTCGATACGCTGAACGGCATTATCGCGTTTCTGCTCCTGCATGGTTAAAGCTTCCTGCAACTGGCGGTTTTCCGCTTCCAGAGACGATTTTTCCGCAGCGGCGGCTTCCGCCTCGGCATTGAGGCGAGCAATTTCCGCCGTAAGGCGCTCATTTTTTTCCAGCAGAGCAACGACTGCGGTTTCAAGCTGTTCAAGTCTGTCCATGGTTCTGGGTATAGCATTGAGCTTTCCGCTTGGCAAGGTCGCCGGAGGCCGCAAGGGAAAGTCACGCTGTTTTTTATTTATATCACACTGATATTAATGAAATTTTATCTATAAAAATCTTCTTGACTTCGCAACAGGACGTCAGAGGGGCGACCGGTGCCGCCCCTCTGACAAACATCGTTCGACGCAGACGTGATCGCCCTTATTTTCTGCGCGGCAGATTCTTCTGTTTCCCGCGGGCCACGGCAAGCGCCCCGGCCGGAACGTCATGGGTGATAACGGAACCTGCGCCCACAAGAGATTCCTTCCCTACGGTCACGGGCGCCACCAGCGCCGTATTGCTGCCGATAAAGGAGCCGTCCTCAATGGTCGTCTTGTGCTTGTTTTTGCCGTCATAGTTGCAGGTAATGGTACCCGCGCCGATATTGACGCCCGCTCCGATTTCCGCATCGCCCAGATAGGTAAGATGGTTGGCCTTGGAGCCGACGCCGAGACGGGCCTTTTTCAGTTCCACAAAATTGCCCACATGGGACTCCCGCTCCAGAACCGCGCCGGGACGCAGACGGGCATAAGGACCGACCAGCGCCCCCTCGCCCACGCGGGCCTGTTCCAGATGGCAATAGGAACGGATTTCCGCGCCGGAAGCAACATGGCTGTCGCGCAGCGAACAATAGGCTTCAATCCGCGCGCCGCGCTCCACATGGCAGGAACCGAGAATATCGCACGGGCCGCACAGCTCCGCCCCGGCGTCAATGCTCGCCCTGGGCGATACGCGCACCAGCGCGGGCGCATGCAGCAGCACGCCCTTGTCCAGCAGCCCCTCGACCACA
>CAMBWG010000149.1 GCA_945871415.1 uncultured Desulfovibrio sp. | reverse complement strand
AAACTGAAAATGCTCTGATATACCGACAGAGACAGGCTCACACAGTACAAGGGCATGCCGACGTTTCCCGGCATGCCCTTGCTGCATTTTCCGCTGCCCTCGGAGGAGACGACCTCTGGCCGGCTCTTTCGCGCCGACAGCGGCCGGATGGTGACTGCAGGCCGCGCCCGTTGTGATACAGAAGCGGGATCCCCAACCGGCAAAAATTTTTTCCCTTCCCCGGGCAAGCTGCGGATAGAGCGTTTCAGCTTTGAAAAAGGGTGAAACGCGAGGCGGCGGCACGGCGCCGCCCGGCCCAGAGTGAGCGGAAAAACCGCGCTTTTTCCGCGAAACGACAGGCCGTATGGTTTGAAATGCGAAGCATTTCAAACTGAAAATGCTCTAGAACACGAGCCTCAGAGCGACGCAGCGTTCATGCCGGACGGGAGCCCGTCGGCTCACAGAGAACGCAGAAAAAGGAAAATGCCGACAGAAAAGTTTTCTGTCGGCATTTGTCTTTTTTGTAGCTGCCCGGTTTGCGCTTTTGGTGCTGCCGGGGGACGGACGTAAACAGACGGAGCCTGCGCGGCCGGACGATCTGCTGTTCAGAGAAAAAGCTTTCAGGAGAGGGATGGGGCAGGGGGAAAGAGAACCCTTTTTCAAAAGGGGCTCTCCCTTCCCCTGAAAAAACACGTTTAGGCGAGCTTCCTGATGGCTTCGAGAGCTTCGTCGTAGTTGGGTTCGTTGGTGATTTCGGAAACGATCTGGCTGTAGGCCAGCGTACCGTCGGGAGCCACCACGAAAATGGCGCGGGAGAGCAGACGCAGCTCCTGAATCAGCACGCCGTAGTTTTTGCCGAAAGCCGCGTCCTTGTGGTCGGAGAGGCTTTCCACGGCAGTCACGCCGGCGGCACCGCACCAGCGGGCCTGAGCAAAGGGGAGGTCGCAGCTGACGGCCACAATCTTCACCTTATCGGAAAGGGCGGCGGCTTCCTTGTTGAAGCGACGCACTTCCATGTCGCAGACGGGAGTATCGAGAGAAGGCACGCTGACCAGCACCAGAATCTTGCCTGCATAATCTTTCAGAGCGCGCGGGCTGAGATCGTTGGCGACCACGGTAAAGTCGGGAGCCTTCTGGCCGACGACAGGCAGAGAACCTTCAAGATGCAGCGTATTTCCGGCAAAAGTCACGGTGTTCATTGGGATGATTCCTCTTTGATTCGGTAGGGAAAAAAGGCAGGCAATAAAATGCACGGAATGTATTCAGCCTGTGCCTGTTATTACCTAGTGCAGGACTGGTAAAAAGTCAAGAATCATTCCTGATAGTGAAAAAAAGACCACGCACGGCCCGGGGCTGGAGCGTTTTACCTTCGAGAAAGGTAAAGGCGAGGCGGGGCACAGCGCCGTCCGGCCCGGCGTGAGGGAAAAAACGCGCTTTTTCCGCGAAACGAAAGGCCGCATGGTTTGAAACGCAACGCGTTTCAAACTGACAATGCTCTATTTGCCCATGGCATTCATGAAGTCCTTGTTGGACTTGGTGCCGCGCATTTTGTCGAGCAGAAACTCCATGCTGTCGATGGGCGACATGGGAGCGAGAATCTTGCGCAGAATCCAGACGCGGTTGAGCACGTCTTCGGGCAGAAGGAGATCTTCCTTGCGGGTACCTGTGCGGTTGATGTCTATGGCGGGGAAGATGCGCTTTTCCGCAAGGTGGCGGTCAAGGTAGATTTCCATGTTACCGGTCCCCTTGAATTCTTCAAAGATGACTTCATCCATGCGGGAACCGGTATCAATGAGCGCCGTGGCGATGATGGTAAGGCTGCCGCCTTCCTCGATATTGCGGGCCGCGCCAAAAATGCGTTTGGGGCGCTGCAGGGCGTTGGCGTCAAGGCCGCCGGACAGGACGCGGCCGGAGGAGGGGGTCACGGCATTGTAGGCCCGGCCAAGGCGGGTGATGGAATCCATCAGGATAACGACGTCACGCTTGCGCTCCACAAGGCGCTTGGCTTTTTCCAGCACCATTTCACAGACCTGGACATGACGCTGCGGCGGTTCGTCAAAGGTGGAGCTGATGACTTCGGCCTTTTTGACGGTGCGCATCATGTCCGTCACTTCTTCCGGGCGTTCGTCAATCAGAAGAACAATAAGATAGACGTCGGGATTGTTGGCGTTGATGGCATTGGCGAGCGACTGGAGCAGCACAGTCTTGCCCGTGCGGGGCGGAGCCACGATAAGTCCCCGCTGACCGCAGCCGATGGGGGCCATGATGTCGATAACCCGGTTGGAGAGATTCTTTTCGCCGTTTTCCATCACCAGCTGCTGATCGGGATAGATGGGCGTGAGGTTATCGAAAAGGACGAGATTCTTTGCATTTTCCGGCGGCTCGAAGCCGATTTCAGTCACCTTGAGCAGAGCGAAATAGCGTTCGCCTTCCTTGGGGGGGCGAATCTGCCCGGAAACCACGTCGCCCTTGCGCAGAGCAAAGCGACGGATTTGCGAGGGAGAAACATAGATATCGTCAGGCCCCGGCATGTAACTGCACAGGGGGGATCGCAAGAAGCCGAAACCATCCGGCAGAATCTCCAGCACGCCGTCGCCGAAAATGGCGCCATTCTGCGAGGCACAGGCTTGCAGCAGCGCAAAAATCAGTTCCTGTTTGCGCATGGAGCTGGCGTTTTCTATTTCATATTTTTCCGCCAGCTCCATCAGTTCCTGCATGCTGTGCGTCTTGAGCGTCGTCAGGCTGAGGGTACTTTCGGTAATGGGATCAGCGGCCGCGACGGCTTTTTTCCGACGCGTGGTCTTGCGAGGTGTTTTTTCCATAAAGAAGGAGACAGCGGCGCGGCAACGTCGCTCTGAGGAAAGGGTGATTGGGGCAAATGGAATGAGAAAAGACGTGTGCCTGCGATCTAGCGCATCTCCAGCCCCAACGCAAGTAAAAAAGACTATTGCGCCTTTTCCTGTCGGGGCGGCGTTGCATAGACGGCCATGAGATCCCGCTGCATGCTTTGCAGGGGCAGACCCAGCACTTCGGAGAGCTCGCCGAGCACGAGTCCCAGTGCCTGATCCTGAAGGCGGCGCTCGCCGAAGGAGAGTTCCTTGGAACGGCCGATCAATAAAAGTTCACGCAACACTTCAACAACGACAGCGAGATCGGGATTCTTGAGGCGTTCGGAGTATTCGCGGAAACGACGGTTCCAGTTCTGACCGGCAAAGACGGTTTTGTTGGTATCCGTCAGCAGCGATTTCCAGAGGCGTTGTGCTTCGTTCTTGGTGATGAGCGTACGCAGGCCCACATGTCCGGCAGTGGCCACAGGCACCATGAGCGTGATGTTGTTGGCGCGTACACGCACGGTATACAGCTGGCAGGCGTTGCCGCCTATATTCTGCTGATCGATGCTTTCGATTTGGCCGACTCCCTGCGCTGGATAGACGACAAGATCATTGATTGCAAACATGTTTTCTCACCATTTCCGGCACACGTGTGCGCTAAAAGCTTATGATGTTTTCAAAAAGCTCCCTTCGTTATGCCGACGCCCTTGTCGGCCGGTAGATCCAGAGCAGGCCATACAATACAGCACCCATACAACCAAAGGGTGTACAGGTGCGTTGCCGGTCCGGGCTGGGATTCCAAGATGGATGAAGGATATAAGATAGATATATGCTTTTTTTTTCTGAATGTCCAGAAAAAATAAAAAATGTTCCTTATAGCGTTTTCATGTCAAGGATACAAGCGGAAAAATGGTAAAAATTTTTTTACTCTGTATGTGGGGGAGAGATTCGGGCCCGTATGGTTTGAAATGCTCAACGGTCAGGACTCATTATCAGATGTTGATTTCCCGGCATATTTTCCTTTTCATGATATAAAAAAATAAAACACCATTGCATGTTACAAAAAATCCATCTTTCCCGCCGGCACATTATGTGCGGTTTTTGGGGAAGATGGGGGAGTTTGAGGGGGAGTTTACGGGAACGCCCTTCCTCGCTTTGCTACGGAAGGGCCGGGCCCTTTTTGCCGCAGGCAGCGACCCGACGGGCGGCCGCAGGCCGTGCCCGTCAGGCGACGCAGGAGCCTTACGGGCATCGACAACAGAGCAAAGGGGGTTCTTCCCCCTCAAGAAAAACGTAATGAGTCCTGATTCTGAAGTAAAAGGCCCGTCCGACTGTTGCTCGGCGGGCCTTCGGCTGTATGAAAACAGGAGAGTATATACGAAGCATACAAGTATTTCAGATAAGTAAAAAGGTTGTTTTGGTTGTATGCTTCTGCACTTCTCTGAAAAAAGCGCTCTGGAAGAGGATGGCTCGGGGAAAGGAGCTCGGGAACGTCCCTTTCCTTCTCTCGCGCGAGCAGCAACCGGATGGGGTCGCGCAGGCCATGTCCGTTGCGCCGAAGGAAGGGTGATGGACAGCAAGAGGTGAGGGCCTTCCCCCTAAAAAGCTGCTAGGCGGCGCTTTGCTGCGCGGTGCGGGCAGCGCGTTCAAGGCCGTGTGCGGCAAAGGTGAAGAGAACGTCCAGAGCGTTGGTGAGGCCCTTGTCGATGGCGGCGGCATCGTCGCCGGAGGGGCGGCCCAGCACCCAGTTGGTAACGTCGCCCTTGTGCTGCGGACGGCCGATGCCGATGCGCAGGCGGTAAAAATCCGGCGTGCCGAGGAGCTGGCTGATGGATTTCAGACCATTATGTCCGGCATTGCCGCCGCCGAACTTGAAGCGCAGATGCCCGGCGGGAATATCCAGTTCGTCATGGGCCACCACAAGCCGATTCGGCGGGATTTTATGCCAGGCCAGCAGCGGCTGCACGCTCTGGCCGCTCAGATTCATGAAGGTCTGGGGTTTGACCACCAGCCAGGGGCCGCGCAGCTCCGGCAGGTCCACGCGCAGCAGTTCGCAGGAGAACTTGCCGCCGTTCATGGTTTGCAGGCGGCCTTCGGCTTCGGCCTTGCGGCAGAGGGCGTCGACCAGAAGAAAGCCGCAGTTATGGCGGGTTCCGTCGTATTGGGAGCCGGGATTACCGAGTCCCGCGAGAACATAGGCGTAATCCATGAAATTTCCTGTTATGGTTGGAGTTCCGACAGATACATGAGTACAGGGCGTGCGCATAGAGCGTTTTGACTTTGAAAAAAACAAAGCGAGAGGGCGGCGCCGTGCCGCCGCCTCGCGTTCCACCTTTTTCAAAGTTGAAACGCGCTAGCCGGTTGCGCGAACAGGTCCGAGACGCAGACCGGCTCCGGCGCAGCAGGCCGCCACATGCCGGGCGGCGGTACGGGCCATGCGCGGTACAAAGACTGTGAGATGCCCGCCGCCGGGCAGCCAGAAAAGACTCTTACGCGGCGCCTGCAGGAGTTCGTAGGCATGGCGGATGATAGCCGGAGTAAACAGAGCGTCGTTGACGGCCGCCAGCATATACACCGGACAGCGGGCCTGCTCCGGCACCTGTGCCGCAAAGAGGCTGCGCAGGAAGATGAGCGGGTAGGTCCAGCGCTGGCGCGCCGTGCGATGCCGCAGGCCGCGACCTCCTGCCAGAATCCGCGACAGGGACAGATAGGCCCACAGAGGAACGGGCAGACGCGGCAAACGGCGGGCTGCCGTGTCTATGAGGGATTGAAGACGCGGGCGCTGTGCCTGCCAGCGGGCAAAGCGGGTGAGCAGAATGGCGTCGCTTTGCTGGGGATAGCAGCCCGCAATGGGCAGAGCCGCAGCCAGGGCGGAGCTTTGGGCCGCATGCGCCAGCGTCAGTATGGCCCCCTGACTGTGTCCGCAGGCGGCCAGTTTGCGCACTCCCTGCGAGCGGAGCCAGGCTTCGGCATCCAGAGCGTTTTGCAGGAGTGTGGCAAAGGTAAAGCCCGTGCTGTGCGGCATGGCACCGTGCCCGGTAAAATGCAGGGCTGCGGTCCCCAGCCCCTGCCGGTGCAGCGCTTCGAGAAAGACTTCGTATTGCCAGGGACTAGCCATAGTGCCGGGGTAGAAAAGCAGGCAGTCCGCGCCGTCAACAGGACGGTAGTCCAGCAGGGCCCGGGCAGAGCCGCTGCCTATGGCGAT
>CAMBWG010000148.1 GCA_945871415.1 uncultured Desulfovibrio sp. | reverse complement strand
AGCGCGTTTTTTCCGCTCACTTTGGGCCGGGCGGCGCTGTGCCGCCACCTTTTCCAAAGTTGAAACGCTCTGAAAACGCGTTTTGGGGAAGGCGGGGGGAGCCCGAGGGGGGAGGGAACCCCTTTTTTCGCGTCAGTGAAAAGGGGTTCCCTCCCCCCTCGGCTGCTATTTTTTCTGACAGTGCGGGCAGACCACCGTAGCGCGTCCGGCCACGCGCAGGCGCTCCAGCGTTGCGCCGCAGCGGGTGCAGGGCTGCCCGGCCCTGCCGTAGACGGCGAAGCTGTTCTGAAAGGCCCCCACGTTGCCGTTGGCATCCCGGTAATCGCGGATGGAACTGCCGCATTGCTCAATGGAAAGGCGCAGCACGCCCTGCAGGGCCTCCAGCAGGGGCGCAGCGGCCTCCCGCGCCACAACGTCCGCCGGACTGCGCGGATCGATGCCTGCCCGGAACAGGGCTTCATCCGCATAGATATTGCCGATGCCCGCGATGACCTTCTGATTGAGCAGCGCGGCCTTAATGGCCGTGCGACGGCCTTTCAGGCAGGCGGCCATACCCGCGGCATCCAGCTCCAGCGGTTCCGGCCCGAGGGTGCGCCAGAAATCCCAGTGCCGCAGCAGCTCGTCCGTCCCGGCAAACAGCACGCCAAAGGCGCGCACATCGTCAAAAAAAAGATGCCCGGCATCCTGACCGCCCAGCGACAGGGCAAAACGACAGCGGGTATGCGTGCCCGTCGGCGTGTCCGACGGATGCACCATCAGCCGCCCCGTCATACGCAGATGGATGGCCAGCACATCCGGCAGATTGTCCGCCAGCGGCCCTTCCAGATGCAGGAGCAGCACCTTGCCGCGCCGTCCCACATCAACCACGGTGCGTCCGGTGAGCGTTTCCAGCGGCAGACTCAGAGGATGCACGCTCGAACGACGAAACAGGGCCACGCCGTCCACGCAGCGCCCCTGCACCTGCGGCCGCAATGTCCGCGCTACGGTTTCCACTTCCGGCAATTCTGGCATACTACTTTTTCCTCTGACACTCGGGCAAGGCGGCAACAGCCTGCCCAGCGCGCGTTTCTAAGTATTCATCAGCGTGTTTGGTTGAAACTCCCTATTTAGGGCAATTCACCTTTGAAAAAGGAGAAAGGCGAGGCGGCGGCACAGCGTTTCAAACTGGAGACGCTCTATTTGAAACAATCTGTAAAGCCTGTGTTTGATACGCCCTGTCTGGGAGATCGCCCGTTTTGCCTTCCACGACACCGGGAGACGGCTGTCACAGGGAAAGCGACTGCATCTCCGAAGAATTTCATTCTCCAGATCAAAGCGCGTTGGGGGAAGGATGGGGGTCTGGGGGGGTCCTTCCCCCCAAAACACACTACGGAGAGCGCAAACTAATCTTTCAGATAAATATCAAGCAGCCCGTCGGGGGGCGCGATGGTGATGCTGGGGGCGTCGGGATCGAAAGCGGCAATGAACTGCGGCTGCGCGGGGAAGAGGATTTCTCTGTCATCATCGGTATGGATGGACCAGAGCGGCTGCCCTGCGGGAAATTCAACATGATCGAGAATACCGAGACGCCGGCCGTCCTCAAGCAGGATGACGCAGCCCAGCATGTCTTCCACATAGAACTCGTCATCGTCGGGCGTCGGCAGATCCTCGCGGGCAACGAGCAGCTCCGCGCCGCGCAGGGCTTCGGCGGCATTGCGATCGGCCACTCCCTCAAGCTGCAGCAGCGGGCGTCCCTTGTGCATACGCCAGTGCGCGGCCCGGACGGACCGGAGAGGACGGGTACCGAGTCGCAGCCAGAGGGGGCCGTCCAGCAGCTCGGGAGATTCCGCATGCCAGTCCAGACAGAGTTCGCCGCGGATACCGTGGGGGCGGGCGATGACACCCACAAGAATATGTGAAGAGGCCACGGCTATTCCTGAATTTCGAGCAGCGTGCGCTGCTGCGCTCTGGCGGAAGCGGCGCTGAGCAGAATACGAAGAGCGCGGGCGGTACGGCCCTGCTTGCCGATGATCTTGCCTATATCGTCTTTAGCGACTTCCAGTTGCAGAATCCGGCCGTCGTCGGACGGAAGCTCGCGGACCGTCACCTGCTCGGGATGATCCACAAGTGATTTTGCCACATATTCAATAAGCTCTTTCACATTGCCTCCAGCAAGAGCGCCCGGGGCGCAAAAAAAAGAGCAGTCGCCGAAGTTCGCGCGGCGTCTGCTCCTGTCATGACATGGATAAGGAAAAGATACTTTTTCCCGCAGTACGACACGGGCCGCACTGCGGGAAAAAAGGACAGAGCTGTGTCCGTTCCGCCAGGGAAACGGAATTAGCCCATGTGCGCCTTGAGCAGGGCACGCACGGTATCGGTGGGCTGAGCGCCGCGCGCCAGCCATTCCTTCACCTTGTCGGCATCCAGCTTCACTTCCGCGGGATCAACCATGGGGTTGTAGTAGCCTAGATAGGCCAGAGGACGACCGTCACGACGGGTTTCGTCGTTGGCGGCCACCACGCGGTAGAAAGGATGCTTCTTGCTGCCCATGCGGGTCAATTTCAGCTTAACGGCCATGAGGATACTCCCTTTTGTTCGGTGTATGTCGTATAGGATAAAGGCAAGCGCCCTCACGGTCAATGCCGGGAGGGGAACCTTTGGGACGACGCTATTTTTTCTTGCGCTTGGCGGGCCGTTCCCGTTTTTTGCGCTTTTTGGCGGGGGCGTTGTCCGCCGCTTCGGGCAGACCGGGCATGCCCTGCGGCAGACCATTCATTCCCAGCGGCGGCATACCGGGCATGCCGGGCATACCGCCCATGCCTCCGGGCATCTTCATGCCGCGCGGCAGTCTGGGCATCTGAGGCAGGCCCTTCATCTTGCCGCCCATCATTCCCTTCATCATCTGGCGCATCTGCTCGAACTGACGCACGAGCTGATTGACCTGCGCCACGGTGACGCCCGCGCCGCGGGCAATACGGGCGCGACGGCTGCCGTTGAGAATCTCGGGATGGCGGCGTTCGGCCAGAGTCATGGAATTGATGATGGCCTCGGTACGCGCCATTTCCTTTTCGGGCATGGCGCCGCTGGCTTCGGCCAGCTTCTCTCGGATACCGCCCAGTCCGGGAATCATTTTAAGAATGCTGTCCAGCGAGCCCAGCTTCTTGATGCGGCGCATCTGGGTACGAAAATCTTCCAGGTCGAAGCTGGCCTTGCGCATCTTCTGCGCCAGCTCCTCGGCCTCTTCGGCATTAATGGTGGCCTGCGCCTTTTCAACCAGCGTCAGCACGTCGCCCATGCCGAGAATGCGTCCGGCGATACGGTCGGGATGGAAAAGTTCCATTTCCGACAGCTTTTCGCCCATGCCCACAAACTTGACGGGCGCGCCCGTAACGGCGCGGATGGAGAGAGCTGCGCCGCCGCGCGCGTCGCCGTCCATCTTTGTGAGCACAACGCCGGTCAGCCCCAGCCGGGCATTGAAGGCTTCGGCGACCTCCACGGCGGCCTGACCGGTCATGGCGTCGGCAACGAAGAGAATTTCCTGCGGCTGTACCGCTGCCTTGAGGGCTTCCAGCTCCTGCATGAGCGGTTCGTCCACATGCAGACGACCGGCGGTGTCGAGAATGAGCACGGTCGCCTGCTGGGCGCGGGCCTCCTCAAGGGCCGCCCGGGCAATGTCCACCGGCGACATGGCCGTGGTGGATGGATAGCAGGGCATGTCGAGCTGCTTCGCCAGCACGGTAAGCTGATCGATGGCCGCGGGCCGGTAGACGTCGGCGGGCACCAGATAGGGCCGCATCTTGCGCTTACGCAGAAGATTGGCGATTTTCCCGGCCGACGTGGTCTTGCCCGAGCCCTGAAGACCCACCAGCATGATGACGGCGGGTTCCTGCCCCTGCAGATTCAGTTCCGCGGTTTCGCCGCCCAGCAGCGCGACCAGCTCGTCGTGCACAATCTTGACGACCTGCTGCGCGGGACTGACGCCCCTGACAACTTCCTGCCCGAGGCATTTGCCGCGCACATTCTCCACAAAATCCTTGACGACCTTGAAATTGACGTCGGCTTCCAGCAGCGCGAGACGCACCTCGCGCAAGCCGGCCTGAATGTTTTCCTCGGTCAGCTGGCCCTGCCCGCGCAGATTGCGGAAGGCGGAAGAAAGTCGGTCGGAAAGATTTTCGAACATGACAGCCCCACTGCGTTGCCGCGCCGCGCTTGAAGTTCCCTGACGGGAGCGGCACGCCTGAACGGGCCTTTATAGATAGTTTCACGCCTTTAGTCAAGATCTTGCCGCTGCCAGCGCCCGGCGGCGAGCGGCTCCGTCGTTGACAGATTTTAACCGATTTTTTACAATGGTATATTAAATTTTCCGCATATCATCACCGCAACTCAACGAGGCATTCATGTTCACGAATCGCGGCAAAGCCCTTACCTTCGACGACATTTTGCTCGTTCCCGCATTTTCCGAAATCACACCCGACGCCGTTGATCTTTCCACATGGCTGACCCCCTCCATTCCGCTGCGTATCCCGCTGCTCTCCGCCGCCATGGATACGGTGACGGAATCCGCCATGGCCATTTCCATGGCCCGCATGGGCGGCATCGGCATCATTCACAAGAACATGCCCATCGATCGCCAGCGTCTGGAAGTGGAACGCGTCAAGAAAAGCGAAAGCGGCATGATCCTTGATCCCGTGACCATTCCTTCCACCAGCTCCGTACAGGAAGCTCTGGAGCTGATGGCGGACTTCCGGGTGTCCGGTCTGCCGGTGGTGGACGGCGACCGTCTGGTCGGCATTCTCACCAACCGCGACGTGCGCTTTGTGGAGGACGCCTCCGCGACCCGCGTGTCGGAAGTGATGACCAACAAGAACCTTGTGACCGTGCCCATGGGAACGTCGCTGGCCGAGGCCAAGCGTCATCTGCATGAGCACCGCATCGAAAAACTGCTGGTGGTGGACGAAAACAAGCGCCTGCGCGGCCTCATCACCATGAAGGATATCGACAAGGTCCAGAAGTATCCCAATGCCTGCAAGGACGACGCCGGCCGCCTGCGTGTGGGCGCGGCCATCGGCATCGGCAAGGACTGCGACGAACGCGCGGAGCAGCTGCTGGCCGCGGGCGCCGACGTGCTGGTGCTCGACTCGGCGCACGGCCATTCCGTCAACGTGCTCAATGCCATCCGCAAGGTCAAGAGCTCCTTCCCCAACTGCCAGCTCATCGCGGGCAACGTGGCCACCTACGAAGGCGCCCGTGCCGTGCTCGAAGCCGGCGCCGACTGCGTCAAGATCGGCATCGGCCCCGGCTCCATCTGCACCACCCGCATCGTGGCGGGCGTGGGCGTGCCGCAGGTTACGGCCATCATTGAAGGCAGCCGCGCGGCCCGTGAAATGGACCGCTGCTGCATTGCCGACGGCGGCATCAAGTTCTCCGGCGACATCGTCAAGGCTCTTGTGGTCGGCGCTCATTCCGTCATGATCGGCTCCCTCTTCGCCGGCACCAAGGAAAGCCCGGGCGAAACCATCCTCTATCAGGGCCGTACCTACAAGATCTACCGCGGCATGGGTTCCATCGACGCCATGAAGGAAGGCAGCTCCGACCGCTACTTCCAGGAACGCAGCAAGAAGCTCGTTCCCGAAGGCATCGTGGGCCGCGTGCCCTATCGCGGCCCCGTCATGGACGCCGTGTATCAGCTCATGGGCGGTCTGCGTTCCGGCATGGGCTACGTGGGCGCACACACCCTGCGGGACCTCTTTGAAAATACCACCTTCTGCGAAATCTCGGCGGCCGGTCTGCGTGAAAGCCACGTCCATGACGTGATCATCACCAAGGAAGCCCCCAACTATCGCATCGACAACTAGTTTGCAGCGCGGCCGCTTCGGCGGCCGCCGTCGTCCTTGCCCCGGGCATACCCTGCCCGGGGCTTGCGCATTCCGCCCTGTCGCGCAGGGCAGCCACATAAAAAGGAACAATCAATGCGCACAGCAAGGTCAATATTATCGACTACGGCTCGCAGGTCACGCAGCTTATTGCCCGGCGCGTGCGTGA
>CAMBWG010000147.1 GCA_945871415.1 uncultured Desulfovibrio sp. | reverse complement strand
CCCCCCCCCCCCCCAGAACCAGCCCGCAACCAATCGCCCTTAAAACACGAGACTGAATCCGGCGGCGCGGAGGGCGTCCGCGGGAACGGCCCCTTCCCGAAGGACGTGGAGAAAGCCGAGCGGCCCGGGGCGGACGATGGTGGAGGGAAGGCCGCCCGCGGGGCGGGGCGGGGCGTTGAGGATGACGTCATGGGGGCCGTCAAGAGCCTTGAGGAGGCGGGGATCGAGGGCTTCCACATCACGGACGGCTTCGTGCCCGCTGAGGTTGGCGCTGCTGGATGTCAGCACGCCCCCCGCCAGACGGGCCAGCGCGGCGGCTGCGGGATGGGGAGACACACGCACGGCCGCAAGCCCTTCGCGGGAGAGGGAGGCGGCCGGCGCGGGGGACAGGGTCGCGGCGACCTCGGGCAGCAACGGCAGGGCCACGGTCAGCGCGCCGGGCCAGAAGAAGTCGAGAAGGCCGGGGGGAGCCGCGTCAAGACGCACCAGCGACGCGAGCTGCTCGCGGGAACCGGCAAGGAGCGGCAGGGGCCGCTGGACGGGCCTTTGCTTGACCTGATAGACTCGCGCCACGGCATCGGCACAGCCGGCCAGACAGCCGATGCCGTAAAAGGTTTCCGTAGGAAAGACCGCAAGCCCGCCCTGTTGCAGGCAACGGGCCGCGTCGGCAATATCGGACGTTACCCGAACTCCGGGACAGGGGGAAAACATGGCAGGAAAACCTCTTCGCATTCTGTGTGTGGGCAAGATAAAAACGCCGTTCTGGAAGGACGCCGCGGCCCATTACGCAGGCCGCATAGCCCGCTGGCGTCCGCTGGAGCAGACGGATGTGCGCGACGGGGACGCGGCGCTGCCCGTCGAGCAGCGGAACGCGCTGGAGGGTAAACGCTTGCTGGAAAGTCTGCAAGCGCAGGATGTGCCCATTGTGCTGGACGAACGCGGCGCAACGTTCACGTCGCCGGAACTGGCACAGTGCCTGCGACAGCTGGACGACAGCGGCCGCGGCCGCCCCTGCTTCATTGTGGGCGGGGCCTTCGGTCTGGACGATGCTGTGCGGCGGCGCGCCTGGAAATGCCTGTCCCTGTCCGCCATGACCTTTCCGCATGAACTGGCCCGCGTGCTGCTGCTGGAACAGATTTACCGGGCGGAGTGCATTCTGCGCAACGTGCCGTATCATCACTGACGCGACGCCCGCCGCCCGGCCCGAAGTGAACGGAAATACCGCGCTTTTCCACGAAACGACAGGCCGTATGGTTTGAAATGCAAAGCACTTCAAACTGAAAATGCTCAGGATGCCGGATGCCGCCGGATATGGCTTCTCGCGTCGTCCATATTGACAAACGCATGCCTGATGGCTATCAGGGCACTATAGGTGTCCATTATGCCTGACGGCAGACACTTTTTCCGACAGTCCCCGCAACGCGCGGGAAATGGACAGGCAAGGTCGTTTCCTTCTCCATACCACGACGCTCAGAGGCCTGCGATGCGCTTTATCCGCACAAGCCACAGCCGCACCATCCGCCCCGGATTGAAGGACGTTTCCGTCCCTGCGCGGCCGCGCGCTCTCGTAAGAGAGAGAGAGAGAGAGAGAGAGAGAGAGAGAGAGAGAGAGTCCCTCACATATCGGACTAATACGTCCAATGCGGACAATTTTTCTTTAATTTCTTATATTTATAGGAAGATACCGGAACCGGAGCCTGACAGGTTTTACCGGCTTTCTTCCTTGGTTGCTTATCCGTTTTCTTATCCCTTTTTCGCCAATCGTCTTTTATTTCCCCAAGAATATACTGTAGTTATCGAGAACAAAAATTTTTCCGAAAAAATTTCACTTTTTTCGGATGTGTTCCTTTTTGTTCTCCGTACAGAACTCCTTCTGACCATGCGCCCCACATGGTCGGCGGGAGTTTTTTTCATATACGGCCACGTCCTTCTTTCTTCGGTTCCAGACGCCCACCCACGTATACGTGCGCCTCCACTGACCGCGCCGTACTCCGGACAGATGCCGGAAGCCTCCCCCGGCGCTGCCCTTGCGGTTATGCGTGATGCCCACGTTTTGAACAATTCGTCAACTCGCCTCAAGAGGACATTCCATTGAGGAAATAACGCCAAGCCCCAAAAAACAAAAAAGCCGTCGAGCGGTAACTCAACGGCTTCTTGCAGAACTAAGTTCTTACGCACGTAACGTAAGAACAACAGTAACCGTAAGGTTCCTCGTTGTCAACAACGAATCTGCTATTTTTGTCTTTTTTCGGGCCGGGAGAAAGAAAAAATGGAGACGTTTACCCCAAAGGGAAATATTTACGGCCCAATTCTTCCACAGTTTGTTTTGCAAAAGTCCATTACGTTTGGAGCAAAAGCCATGTACGCACTTTTATGTGACTATGCCTCAGAGAAAGACCATTGCTGGCCTTCACAGGCAACGCTTGCCAAAAGACTTTCATGCAGCATCAGCAGCGTTAAAAACTACCTTGCCGAGCTTGTCAGAGAAAAGCTCATTTTTATAAGGCGTGAGCAATATCGCTCTTCCATCTATTACCTTTTGCGCCCTGAAGAGCTTGCTGAAAAGCAAGAGACAAATTTTGCCGACAAGCAGTCAGAAGCTGGCTGCCATGAGGCAAATTTTGGCTACTTAACCAATCTTAGCAAACAAAGAAAAGAAAAATACTCCCCCCTTTCCCCCCATACGCCCGGTGAAACAACGGCCAGTCCTGTTCGCCGCATGGCCAGAACGCCTGCGGCGGGGGGTGTGTCTTCTTCTCTTCCCGATTTTGAATCCACCTGGGCCATGTACCCCAAAAAGGAGGCCAAGGGCTTCGCGCGTCTGGCCTGGCTCCAGCTCCTGCGAAGCGGGGAACTGCCCCCTTTGGCTGAACTTCATGCTGCAATTCACAGATTCACAAACTCAGAAAGCTGGCAACGGGAACAGGGACGATTTGTACCTCAGCTTGGAAACTGGCTCCGTGGACAACGCTGGCTCGATCCTGTGCAGACTTCTGGCCAGACAGAACAGGAACGCACTCAAGACCTGCGGAGGGCAATACGGATGCAGCAGGAACGTGAACAGAGTCAGCATGAGGCATGGCTTGCAAACAAAACTCGGCTACGCCCCATATTTGAAGCATTCGCGGCAAAATTTCCACCCGTCGCCAACGATGCCATGCCGTTCGGCATCTGGCTGCACCTGCATTCCCAAAACCGCGCGCCATCAGCGGATGAGGTGCCACCAGGAAATATCCTGGGGATTATCGAATTTCTCCGTGACTACAAGCAACGCCGCCAGACTGCCGAATACCGGAGACAGCGGGAAACGCCGCTGAATGGCCGAAAGGAAGCCGGAAATCCGTGTCGTTCAGTGGGAGAAATCCTGAAAGGCATGGGCGTGATGTTCCGTAGAGAAAGCGTCTTCAGTGCGCCTGATTTTCCCATAACCGCTTACACATAAGGGATTCATCGTGAAGAAAATATGCTGCCTTCTGGCGTTGGCCGTCCTCGCCGGGCGACCGGCGTTTGCGGATGAAACGCCCGCCACGCCGCCCGAAAAACAAAACACAGTTCTCGGACAGACGGAAAAGAAAGCCGCCCAGGACACGGCGGACAAAAAAGCGCGGGACGCGCAAGCCCTGTTTGAAGAGAGTCTGCGGCAGATGATGCCGCTGGATGAGAACCAGATACAGGAATATCGCTCGCGCTCGGATGAACGCGACCGCGCCCTGCTGCCCGTGTCTCCGACATTGAACACACGCACGGTGCGCGTGACGCTGGAGCCGGGCCGTTCTCCCGTGCCTGTGTTCACCACGGCCAATATCGCCACGTCTCTGGTTTTTCATGATTCAACCGGCCAGCCCTGGCCTGTCACTTCTGTGACCAACGGCGGGCCGTCCTTCTTTCAGGTATTGCGCCCGGAACTGCCGGACGGAAACCTGCTCAACGTCATGCCCACGCAGGATTACGCCACGTCCACCCTTGTGGTCACGCTGCAAGACCGGGACATACCGCTGGTCATCCGACTGGAATCGGATTCCGTCCGCGCCCCCAGGCGCAAGGCGGACGCGCTTGTCCTTTTCCAGCTTGCCCATCACGGCCCGAAAGCCGCCCTCCCCATCATCAGGGACATCAAGGAAACGGCGGATTCCTCCATGCTGGCCTTTCTTGACCGCGTTCCGCCGGAAAAAGCCGTGCGTGTCCGCGTGGAGCCGGGTTCCGATGACATGCTTGTCTGGAACCACAACGGCAAGCACTACGTCAGAACCAGCCACACCTTGATGTGGCCTGCCTGGACAGCCGTGGTCAACGGAGCGGGCAACACCAAATGCTATGAGGTGCCGGTTACGTCGCGGTTGATGCTTTCCAGAAACGGGCAAATTCAGACGATTCGCCTGCAAGTTTCCAAATGAGGGCACGCTATGAGCGATATGACAAGCACGGAAAAAAAGCGGCGTCTCATCTTGTTCAGTCTTCTGGGAGTTGCCCTTGTCGTCTCCATACTCCTTGCATCCTTTTTCCTGTTTACCCCGGAAAAACCGTCCGCCACGGCCAGACTGACTTCGGCAAGGACGGACGCCATCAGCGGCAAGGCGGGAGGCGAAGGCTCGGAGGAATACAATCAGAAACTGAAGGAACACGATACGCGACAGGCCAATGAAGCTCTCAAGGCGGGAGAAAGTTTTGTTCCCACGCCTGTGGGACAAAGAAAGCCCGTGGTGGGAAAGAAGGAAGACACGCCCCCGGCCCCGCCGCCGGTCGCACCGGTGCGAACCGTGCCCGTCCAGACGCCGCGCACGGACAATACCATGCTGAAACGCATGATGGATGACCTGACGGCATTGGATACGAAACTGTCCGCCGTTGCCGTGGGCGAAGGCAAGATTGTCTATCTGCACGATTTTTCGGATGAAACTACTCCGATTGCCGCACCCGTTGCGGCAACGTCAGAGACAGCACGGTCAGGGAACACGTCTCCTCCTTCCGTGACGCTCAAGCCGGGCGATCTGCTTTATGCCATCGTAGATGTGGGAGTGAACTCGGATGTGCCGTCCGCTGTGCTGGCGACGGTCACGTCCGGCGCCTACCGCAACACTCGTCTGATGGGCACGTTCCAGCGCCACGAGGAACGCCTTGTTCTGGCTTTCAACCGGGCCGTACTGCCTACCGGCGAAACCGTCCAGCTTGAAGCCTATGCCGTTGATCCGTCCACTTCGGAAGCCTCGGTAGCCAGCTCCGTGGATACCCACTTTTTCTCACGCTGGGGCGGACTTGTCGCGTCCGCGTTTCTTGAGGGTTTGGGAAGCGCCAAGCGGTACAGCGGCGCACAAAGCACCATCTACGGCTACGGCAACGACGCCACGGATCAAATGGTCTGGAACACCTACAGCGTGGAAGACCAAGCATGGATAGCCGCCGGAAAGGTGGGCGAAAAGGCCGGGAAAATCTTTGAAAAGGGTTTTGACCGTCCGCCGACTGTTCGTCTGGAAAGCGGTACGCCTGTAGGTGTCCTCGTCGTCAACGTCAAGAGCAGGTGAGGACATGGACAATTACGTCGCCAACGTCATCCCGCACTTGCAGCAATGGTGGCCGGTGCTTGTCCGGCTGGCCTATCTGGTCGGCGTCGGCTTCGCCGTGATGTCTCTTGGGCAGGCCATCAGCCATAAACATCGCTTCAACCGTTCCACGGCGGCATGGACGTTCGTCTGCGCGGTGTTGCTGCTCAATCTTCCTGCGCTCATGGATTCATTATCCATGACTGTTTTCAACCAAAGCTCCGAGCAGTCGCTGAGTTACAGCCCGCCGTCTTCGCCCGGCTCCATCTACATCCAATTCGCGGTATACGCCATCGCTACTGTCGGGGTCATCGGCATTGCGCGGGGGCTATGTCTCATGCGCGACACCCCCAATCAATCCATGAATTTCAGCCGGGGCATTGTACATCTGTTCGGAGGCATCATCGCCGTCAACCTCGTCACCTTCCTGCGCGGCATCGGTGCCACAATCGGAGGCGACGTGCAAACATATATCGCCAAAATTCTTGGCTAA
>CAMBWG010000146.1 GCA_945871415.1 uncultured Desulfovibrio sp. | reverse complement strand
GAAGCATTCCAAACTGAAAATGTTCCAGAGAGACTTGCCTTTGAAACAGGCAACGGCGCAATGTTCTTCGCCCTATTTCCGCCCGGACCGGGAATCTGCTTACAGGTTCCCGGCCCGGGCAAATTTGTTTCTGCCGCCGGTTGACCGAAAACGGATATTGGGGGAAAAGGGAGCGGACGGCAAAGCCGTCACCTTTCAATTTCCCCGGAGGTTTTCATGAGCTCCTGTGTCCATCAGCCGGAAGCGCCCCTGAGCGAACAGTCGGCTCTGGTCATTTTTTCGGGAGGGCAGGATTCGGCCACCTGTCTGGCCTGGGCCCTGTCCCGCTTCGCCTCGGTGCAGACCATCGGCTTTGACTACGGCCAGCGTCATGCCGTGGAACTGCAATGCCGCGCCAATGTCCGGCAGGCCGTTGCCGGTCTGCGTCCCGACTGGCAGCAACGCCTCGGCGCGGACACCCTGCTCGGCATCGATCTCTTTCATCAGCTGGCCGACAATGCGCTGACCTCGGACATGCCCATAGACAACGGCAGCGCCGAAGGGCTCCCCAACACCTTTGTGCCCGGGCGCAATCTCATCTTTATTCTGCACGCCGCCACATGGGCCTATCAGCGCGCCATCCGCAACCTGGTTCTCGGCGTCTGTCAGACAGATTCCTCGGGCTATCCCGACTGCCGGGACGACAGCATCAAAGCCCTGCAAATTGCCATGAATCTTGGCATGGACAGCCGCTATACCCTGCATACCCCGCTGATGTTTCTCGACAAGGCCGCAACGTGGCGACTGGCCGAAGAGCTCGGCGGGCAGCCTCTGGTGGACATTATTCTGGAAGAAAGCCATACCTGCTACGAAGGCGAACGCGGCCGGCGCTTTGCCTGGGGCTATGGCTGCGGCGTCTGCCCGGCCTGTCTCCTGCGTCGCCGCGGCTATGAAGCCTATATGGCGGAAAAGAAAAAAATTCCTGAAAGCGGAATGCTTCAGGAAGACGCATAACCAACAGTAAAGGAACCCTGGTCATGGAAAAACAGAAAAAAAAGCCTCTGAGCGCCGCGCAGGGATTGCAGGCGGCGCATATATTGTTTGAACTGAATACGGGGGCCGAGGAAATATTGCGCATGGCGCAGCGCTCCGGTCTGCCGGAAGTCTTCTGGGGCGGCCCTCTGGCCCCGAATCTCTGCGAAGAATGGCGCGCCTTTGTTCATGCCGTCGTCACGGCTGGTCTGATGCAGCATGCTCCCAACAGCGTGCTCGTGGCCTACCTGCGGGATACCGGCTCGCTTCTGGAACAGGCCGAAGGGCATTCCGATGCCGCCCCGCATACGGATCGGCTGGAAGACTTTGTGGACGGTCCCTTTTCCGCCTACATGCCCCTGCTGGCGCATGAACGGCAGAAAGAATGCCCGCTGCTCTTCTTCCGCCGTCTGGGGCTCACCGAAGACGGAGACCTCTTTGATCTGATGACCGCCGACGCGCTGGCCAAGGCCGAGGCCCGGATTGCCGCCGTCATGGCCATGCTGATCAGCGCCGTGCAGGATAAGCTCGAAGGCTACGACATCGCCGCCGAATAACCCCGAAAGCGCCCGCCCGCGCGTCTTTGCGCGCAGGCATCGGGCGACGCATCTCTACAAAAAAACATGCGGACAAATGAACCATTTGTCCGCATGTTTTTTTTTAGAATGTTTTCAGTTTGAAAAACATACGGCCTGTGTCGTTTCGCGGAAAAAGCGCGGTTTTTCCGCTCACTCTGGGCCGGGCGGCGCCGTGCCGCCGCCTCGCGTTTCACCTTTTTCAAAGTTGAAACGCTCTGAACGCACTGTAATGACAAATTCCATCCCGGTATCGCAAACAACTAGCGTTTCTTAGCAGGCGAAAAAGCTGGAGGGGGAAGAAAACCCTCTTGCTTGCGCTAAAAAGGTTTTCTTCCCCCTCGGAAAACGTACGAGTCCTGAGTTACGCAGAGGGAGCGGCCGCCGCATGACGTGCCGCCAGCAGGGCGCGCTGCTCGCGATCAAGCAGACGCTGATTGCTGCTGCCGCGAAACTTCAGCTCAAGATCGCGCAGGGCCTCGATATAGGGGCCGTCCACCAGCGTATCCACAAGCTCAAGCAAACGGGCAACATCCGGATCGCTCTGCGCCTTATCCAGCAGTTCCTCAAAGGTAAATCCCGTATAGGCCATGACATTCTTGCCGGCGTCATGCACGGCCTGGGCAAGCGCGCAAAGGGCCTTTGCCTGAAGAAAGGGCTCGCCGCCGGAAAAGGTCATACCAGCCAGAAGGGGATTTTCACGAAACTGCCGAAAAATGGACTCGGTATCCATCACGGTTCCCCCGTCAAGGGGATGTGTCTGGGGATTATGACACCCCGGACAGGCGCGCGTACAGCCCTGCGTAAAAATCACATAGCGCAGACCGGGGCCATCCACTATGGACTCTTCCACAATGCCGCTGACGCGCAAATCAGGCATGCTTCACCCTGTCGTGCTCTTCGGCACGCTTGGCATTATTGAAGCGGTCGAGCGTACCCACAAGATAGCCGGTGATGCGGCGCACGCGTTCAAACGCCACGCCCTCGCCCACCATCTTTTCTTCGGGCTTGCACTCGCTTTTAAGACGGGATTCCATCAGCATGTCGATTCTCCTCCTCATTTGAACGGAAACACCCACAGCGGCGTTATGGAAAAACGCCGCTCTGCCCTCTGTGGGGACTCCCCGCACGATCCGTTCTCGCCGCGCGGGGAAAGTATTAACGACAATGGCATGTCGGCATATGCGGGTACTTGCGACGCAGCTCCCGCAGCTTTTCCTCGCTTACCGCCTCCCCTTCACGACGGCCGCAGCGGGGGCAGACGTCATTAAGAACACCCACATAGCCGCAGACCGGGTCCCGATCCAGGGGGTGATTGATGGAGCCGTAGCCCACGCCTCTGTCGTGCATGTAGCGGATAATGGCCTCGAACGCTTCGAGGTTTTTGCAGGTATCGCCATCAAGCTCCACATAGGTAATATGCCCGGCGTTGGTCATGGCATGATACGGCGCTTCAATGTCGATCTTGCGAAAAGCCCGGATGGGGAAATACACGGGGACGTGGAAGGAATTGGTATAGTATTCCCTGTCCGTCACGCCGGGAATGGAGCCGTAGCGGGCGCGATCCAGCTTGACGAAGCGCCCGGAAAGCCCTTCCGCGGGTGTGGCGATGAGCGAGAAGTTGAGCCCCGTAAGACGGGCTTCCTCGTCGGCGCGCCGCCGCATGTGCCCGATAATCTCCAGCCCCAGCTTCTGGGATTCCTCGCTTTCGCCGTGATGCTTGCCCGTCAGCGCCACAAGGGTTTCGGCAAGGCCGATGAAGCCGACGGTCAGCGTCCCGTGCTTGAGCACTTCCTCTACGGTATCGTCCCAGTCCAGCTTGTCGGAATCCAGCCAGATGCCGTTGCCCATGAGGAAGGGATAATTGCGCACCTTCTTCGCACACTGAATCTTGAAGCGGTGCAGCAGCTGGCGGAAGACCAGATCAATCTGCGCATCCAGCAGGGCAAAGAAGCGGGGAATATCGCCGTGAGCCTCAATGCCGAGCCGCGGAAGGTTGATGGACGTAAAGCTCAGGTTGCCGCGTCCGCAGGTTACCTCCCGTGAGGAATCATGCACATTGCCCAGCACACGGGTACGGCATCCCATATAGGCGACTTCGCTGTTATAGCTGCCGTCGTAATATTGCAGA
This sequence comes from uncultured Desulfovibrio sp., assembly GCA_945871415.1. GTDB lineage: Bacteria > Desulfobacterota > Desulfovibrionia > Desulfovibrionales > Desulfovibrionaceae > Desulfovibrio. The sequence goes on along the minus strand of CAMBWG010000146.1, from coordinate 2,333 downwards.
TTGAAGGGCGCATCAATGAAGCTGAAATTCGGGAAAAGCCGCATGGCCGACGTTTCCATGGCCAGACGGAACAGATCGTAGTTGGGATCGCCTTCATTGTAGTTGACCCCTTCCTTGACCTTGAAAATCTGCACCGGGAAGATGGAGGTTTCGCCGTTGCCGAGCCCGGCCTGGGTGGCCAGAAGCAGATTGCGTATGACCATCCGGCCTTCGAGGGACGTATCCGTGCCGTAATTGACGGAGCTGAACGGCACCTGCGCGCCTGCACGGCTGTTCATGGTGTTCAGATTATGGATAAAGGCTTCCATAGCCTGATAGGTGCGGCGCTCCGTGGCCTTGAGCGCTTCGTCCGCCGCATAGGCATGGGCGTCCGCTACCAGTTCGCGATCCTCCGCCGCCACAATATCCTGCATACGGCGGCCGTAGTCATCCACGGTCCCCATACGCACGCCCTCGCCCAGCGCCACGCGGATGCCGCGGAAAAAGCGCTCGGCCTGCTCCGCATCCATACCGCCCCTGATACGCGCAAAGGCGATAAAGGCCCGCTCGTATTCCTTGCGATACGTCTTGATGATGCCGCCGGCCATGGCATAATCGAAATGCGGCACGCTCTGGCCGCCATGCATCTCGTTCTGATTTGCCTGAATGGCAATACAGGCCAGCGCGGAATAACTCTCTATGGAATTGGGTTCGCGCAGAAAACCATGCCCCGTGGAGAAACCGTTTCTGAACAGAGGGATTAAATCGATCTGACAGCACGTCTCCGTGAGCATGTAGAAATCTTTGTCGTGAATGTGGATATCGCCGTTGGCATGCGCCGCCGAAGCATCCTTGGGCAGAATGTAGTTGTCGGTGAAATACTTGGCGCCCTCGGAGCCGTATTTCAGCATCGTACCCATGGCCGTATCGCCGTCGATATTGGCATTTTCGCGCTTGATGTCCTCCTCGATGGCCGGGGAGTAGGTCAGCTTCTTGTAAATGTCCATCAGATACGATTCGGCATTACGTATCTTGGTATGCTCGGCGCGATAGAGAATATAGGCCTTGGCCGTCCGGGCATAGTCGTACTGGATGAGCGTATCCTCGACGACATCCTGGATTTCCTCCACATGCCTGAGCCCCTTCTCATCCAGCTTGCGGCAGACCTTTTCCGTTACGAAGAGGAGATCAGTCGGCGACATGTCCTCCCCTCCCACGGCCTTGTTGGCCTTGGAAATGGCGTTGAGAATCTTGACGGAATCAAACGGCACGCTCGTTCCATCGCGCTTGACGATGCAGGCAGGCATGGGATCTCCTTCTTTGTCTTAAAAAAGTGCGGACTTCCGTCCGCGCTGCCAAAATGGCAAAGGCCCTCTCTTTTGTCAATCGGCCGCCTCAATAACCAATTGATATTACTTAGTTTCCCTCAAAAGCCTTGGCAGCCGCCGCATTTCGGCCTTCCGCAGACCGATCCTGAAAAAGAACGCTGGGTTAGCGATGAAAAAAACTTTTTTTCACTGCTGAAAAACGCTCTACCCCCCTCAATATCTAAAGTTTTTCTTGAAATATTCCAGACTTTGTCTGACAAAAAAAATCCCTCTCTTACGGACGCCACGTGACTATGGTTTCCGACGGCACGCTCCGCCGCCAGCGGCAAAACTCTTCATAGGTCCTGATACCGTCCCGCAACACGGCAAGATAATAAAAAATCCCCGCTGTATGCTCATGTTCGGGCGTCTGTGCCTTGAGACGCAGAACAGCCGCGCGCGTTTCTTCCGTCAGCGCCGCCTGCAGGCGATCCGCAAAGTCTTCGGCAAAGCCGTCATAGCGCGATCCTTTGCGGATATGGATAATGTCCAGCTGCCAGAGCTCTCCCGCCGCATCCCGGTACCAGACATGCCACTCCAGACAGGCTTCTTCCGTATGCAGCAGGTTGCGGCACTCCATTTTTTCCACGCCGTCACGGGATAAGATCGGCGTCATGGCCGCAAGACTTTCCGCCATATCCGGCCTGTCTGTATACACATGTATGTCGATATCCCGTTTATTGAGGATCAGTCCCGTCCGCACGGAACCCACAAGACGCATCTCCGCCCCGACGCTCCTCCACGCGCCCTTTACATCTAGTACTTCCAGCACATGCCTGGCTTCTTCCGCCCGCTGCGCCGACAAGGCAAACACATCCATATATATTCCTCCTGATAAATGAACCTTAGAGCATTTTCAGTTTAAAACGCTGTGCGTTTCAAACCATACGGTCTGTCGTTTCGCGGAAAAAACGCGGTTTTTCCGCCCGCTCTGGGCCGGGCGGCGCTGTGCCGCCGCCTCGCGTTTCACCTTTTTCAAAGGTGAAA
>CAMBWG010000145.1 GCA_945871415.1 uncultured Desulfovibrio sp. | reverse complement strand
AATCTCCCGCTTCGGAGTATCAGGAACGGAATGCAACGTGTTGCGTGCGGCAACATACAGATTCACGCCGACAATCAGCGCCGCCAGGGTTACCAGACCGGCCGCAACGGCAAGGCCGCGACGCCGCTCCAGTGCCGGCGCGGCTTTTCTCGTTCCAGACAGGAAGCCCAGCGCAAAGAGAGCCCAGGCCCCGGCAGCACGCGGCAACCATGTTTGCAGCCGGCTCTCCAGCTCCGGATCGACAAAGACCGGATAAAAGCTCAGGACAATCAGGCAGAGAAGGGGCGGCAGCAGCAGGAGCGGAACATAGCGCCGCAACCAGGCGGCGGGGAGCGCGTATCTGTGCGGTATCAGCCACCCGGCAAACAGAGAAAAGCCCAGAGGCAGCCCCCACGCCAGAATATGGCGCGGCATGACGCCGCCGAACAACGCGCCAAAAGACCACAGCCCTCCGGCAAGAACCGGCACGATCAGGGCGGCAATAAAAGCCGTCAGGGGAGAGAGCATCCTGCCGTCGCAGGAGAGCGTCCACCACCCGGCAAGCAGCAGGAAAGCCAGCGGCACGCCGCAGAGCAGGACGAGACTCTGCAAAAAAATCTGTAACAGGTCCGACCCGCCTCCCCACAGCTCAAACAATGTCAGGCAAAGAGAAAACACACCGCAGGCCAGCAGGATAATGAGCAGGATGAAGCCGCAGGCTGTGAGAAAAGAATATTTCATGCTTCCTCCCTGCCGCCGGTTCCAGAGGTCTGCCGCGGATAGTACCGATGCCGACTCCTCTGCGGTCAAAAGCCGCAAATCCTCTTCAGATCTGATCCAGCAGCGCCCGTTTTCTGCTCTCGAAATCTTCCTGCGTAATGAGATTCTGATCGAGCAGGCTTTGCAGAAGCCGCAGACGGTCGGCCAGTTCGCCCCCCGCCATCCCCTGCCCTGCCTGCCGGGGCATGAGCTGTGCCGCCAGTTCCAGCCCCGCGCCGAGCTGCATCCCGGCCCCGGCAAGGCTGTTTTCCGCCGCGGCCATATCGCGTAAAGCCCGCAGCCGCTCCAGCTGTTCATAGGAAAGATGCACCTCGTCGGCGGCCTTCTGCCGGGAACGCATGGCAAAGACCTCTCCCAGCGTCTTACGGGTTTCCGCATCCAGGATGGAACCGTTGACGGAAAAATCCGGCACGGCAAAACCCCAGTCCGCGACCGCCTGCGCCAGCCGGGCGTGAATTCCCGCGCCGATTTCGTCAAGATGTCTGTCGATATCAAGGCAGGAATAAGCCGCGCCGGCCAGCGTAGTGACAATGAACTGGGGCAGCAGCGAATCGAAGATGGACTTGATGCGCGCAAGATCAACGCGACGTTCCCCGGCGCACAGTTTCAGAAAGGCCGTCTGCGGATCGGCAAGCCGGAAACTGCACGTCCCGTGCATACCCACGGCCAGCGGCAGCTGATACACGGGATCAGGATAGCGGACAGGCAGCGGCGTTCCCCAGCGCACGCCCGTAAACAGCGTGGTGCGATAAAAATAGAGCTGCACCTTGTGTTCACTTTCAAACAGGGTGGCAAAGCGGCTCAGCGTGGTGACGAAGGGATGATTGTCCGTCCGCAGGGAAAGCGAGGTCTGCTCCGCAACCTGCGCGACGATTTTTCCCTCGTAGACAAGCAGACAGCCCTGCCCGGGCCCCACAATCAGCCGGGAGGCATGCTTGATTTCGTCTCCCGGCGTTGCCAGACGGCAGAAAACCGTATTCCTGTCCTCGTCCTTCCATTCCAGCACGGCGCGCATCTGGCGTCTGAACATATCCCTGAGCCCCATGAATCCTCCCTGTCGCGATCAGAAGACCTGTTCCGGCGTCGAAAAAATCTGTCTGCCGTCACTGATCCGGTAGACCTTCATGCTCTGTTGCAGATACAGGCCATCCGAGGTTTTGCAGATGTGACCGCCGTACTTGCCCTGAAGCGTCCAGCGGACGGCGGCGGTCTCCGGGTCGAGCGACTGGAGCAGAAAGGGCGTATTGGGATTGGGGTCCGGGCAGAAGAAGATGATGACTTCCTCCTTGTCGGCATAAAGCACGGAAGCCCGGTAGTAGCGGCGCTCCGGCGTAAAAAACTCAACCTTGCCCAGATGCGCCTGACGGAAAATATAGTTGTGCGCCACAATCCGCCGCCTGTCTCCCTCGCCGCTCCATTCCAGATGACCGCTGAATACGCGGGGGCCGTTTTTATTGTCCAGCCGGGAATAGCGCACCAGCTGCTGCGGGCCGACGCCGCCATGCGCCCTGACGGCAAAGGCAAAACCGAATGTCTGCTCGGCATCGGGATGCCGGTAATCGGCAACAAGCCGGGTCAGTTCGTCATAGGTGAGAGCAAGCTGCACGCCCGGATAGAAATACCGACGCACGCCGTCGGCCGTCATCACCCGCAGCGCGTCCCCCTCGGCGGGATAGCCGGTTTCAATCTGCACCACGGCGCCGGCCAGCTCCGGCTGCCGTTCCAGCAGGGGACGGGCATCAAGCCAGACTTTCGAGGCAAAATCAAAGGAGAACAGCCGGGTCTTGTCCAGCACAAGAAACAGCCGCCCGTCGGACATATACTGAAAACGGGCCTCCCGCACCGACTCGCCGACGCCGTCCTGAAGACGCTGCGGCTCAGTCAGCCAGGTCTTCGCGCGCAGGTCATACACATCCGCCACATAGCCGGCAGGCCCCCGTCTGCCGAAACTTCCCCTGACACGCAGAAGAAGCGGCGCGCCCCCGGCGGCGGGATCCGCGACCAGCATCAGACGTTGCAGATCGTAATGCGGCTTCGGGATCGCCGCGGCCGGTCGCCCGGACATTGCGGCCGCGGGCGCGGGGGCTGCCGCCGATGCGACGGGCTCTGCCGGACCAGAATCACGGCGACAAGCAGAAGCAGCAGCGAGACGAGCAGCCAGCGGAAAGGCGAAGCCTTCTTTTCGCCGGAGGGCGGCGGCGCGGACACCGCCTCGCCCATCCCCTCCACCAGAAATTCCGAGTTGCAGGAAAGACAGCGATAGCGCGCCCCTTTCTCAAGCGAAAGAAATTCTCTGCCGCCGCACTGCGGACAAATCATCGGCCGTACCGTTGTCATGCACGCGTCCTCCCCACCTTTGCTCCACCGCGCCTTGCCGCCATTGCGGACCTTTCGAGTATGGCAAAATTGCACCTGAAAATCGAGCGGGGCCCATGCCGTCACTCTCCGGCAAAAGCGTTCCGCACCTGGAGCATTTTCAGTTTGAAGCACCGGCGTTTCAAACCGTGCGGCCTGTGCCGCCGCCTCGCATTTTCCCTTTTTCAGGGGAAAAACGCTCTGAAAAATCTGCCTTCAATACAGAATCCTCCCCCGGGCTCAGGACTCCTGACGGGCTCTCCGGCAGGCAAATCCCCTGCCTGCGCCCGGACAATCGTGTCCGCACAGCTATAACCTGCTGTTTTTATTAAACGACAAAATTGTCGCCTTTATTTTTCATCTGATAGCGGCAGCTTACGGAAAAAAATACAAAAAGAACAAAAAGCGGCGGACAATCCTGTCCGCCAATTTTTATCATATATTTCAACGCACTCCGCTAAAAACAACCTGATTTCGGCAAAAACAGCGGACAAACCTGTCCCGAACGCCTGCATCACACCGCCATATCCTGTTGAAATCACTGCATACGCTTTTGGCATAGTTGTTGCCTTATACAGAGCAATCCCAGAGGCAGGACGCATACGCATGTCGCCCGCAACAGGCGGCAGGCAGGATGATGCCTCCTGCCCCTGAAGTCCTTTTCAAACAACCTCTTAATCTCAAGGAGAAATGTGTCATGCCCGTACCCGCATACCTTTCCGTCACCGGAGAACATCAGGGTCTGATCACCGCCGGCAACTTCACCGAGGCTTCCGTCGGTAACATTTATCAGGAAGGACACGAGGACGAGTGCCTTGTCGAAGCGTTCAGCCATACCATCATGCTGCCCCGCGATCCTCAGTCCGGACAGCCTTCCGGGCAGCGCGTGCACAAGGCGCTCAAGATCACCAAGGTCATCGACAAGTCTTCCCCCCTGCTTTTCCGCGCGCTGACCGCGGGCGAGCGTCTGCCCAAGGTGGAAATGAAGTTCTACCGGACTTCCGCCGCCGGGACGATGGAGCATTATTTTACCATCACGCTTGAAGATGCCATCATCGTGGATATCACCGCCTACATGCCCAACTGCCAGGACCCCTCGCAGGAACACTTCACTCACCTGGAAGATGTTTCCTTCACCTACCGCAAGATCATCAAGACGCATGAAATTGCCAGCACGTCTGAAAGCGACGACTGGCGCGCCATGTCCTCCCAGGCCTAGAGCGTTTCAGCTTTGAAAAAGATGAAATGCGGGGCGGCGCTGTGCCGCCCCGCCGCGTGAAAGAGCCCGTACAGCAACGCCCGTCGGCACTGCCGGCGGGCATTCCTGTATCCGCCGCAGGGCGCGCCCCCTTAGGGCCTGTTAACACTATTCGTAAGTTGTTTTGGGGGGAAGGGAAACCCCTCATCTCTGCTGTCGATGCCCGCAGCTTCCTCCGTCGCAACGGGCACGGCCCGCGGCCGCCATTCGGTCGCTGCCGGCGCGAGAGGGCCAGTCTTTCCGCAGCGACGCAAGGAAAGACGTTCTTGCAGTCCTTCCCCCAGGCCCGCCATCCCTTCCCCAGCGCGCTTTTATCGGGGGAAGAGTCAGGAATACGAGGCGACCCCGCCACCAAAGACAAATGGCGTGTGTACAGCCTGTTTATACTATCTATTGAAATTATTTAAAAAATTTACATTAACAGACCTTAGAGCGCTTCCTCTTTGAAAAAGGTAAAGCGCGAGGCGGCGGCACAGCGTCTCACGGCAAGAACTAAATGTAAAAACAGCACTTTTCCCGAGAAACGACTAGCCGTATGGTTTGAAACGCAACGCGTTTTACACTAAAAATGCGCTATCAGAATACAGAGTCGTACACAGGACATAAAGGCCCCCGGGGGAAGCATGAAAACTATCGGAGAAGCTCTCGACGGTTTCGCTCTGTTCGATTCCAACTGGCCCAGCCCGCACATGGCAGGCCGCGTCGGCCTTACCTGCACGCTGTTCTTTCGGGGCGGGCATCTGCCCGAAGTCCGGGAGAGGGCGTATGAATGTATCCGCGAATACAGTGAAATTCTGGGAGACAAAGCGCGCTGCTGTCTGCTTCCTTCCGGGCGCGTCGTCAGGGCCGGGAAAAAAGGCCTGCCGCTCCTCACCGAAGACCATGTTCTCAAGGCACGGCAAAAAGGCGAGGATTCCGCCGAGTACATACTCACGTCAGCGGAAGGACTGGGCTACAGTGACAGCGAACCGCAGCCCCCGACGCCCGATAATCTGCTCTGGACGGAACTGTATCTGGATTCGCCGCCGAGCTTCAGCCGGTCATATCCCTGTCCCGGGGTGGCGTCCCGCGTCCCTCTGGACAGACAGATCAGCATGCTTTTTGCCGGATTTGCCCCCTCGCTGTTTCTTTTGAACGAGCAGCCGCTTTCCTTTGCGGATCTGGTGCTCCGCTGGACCGCCCGCCTGCGGCCGGTCAGCGGTTTTGCCGGATGGGGCATCATGTATACGCCCGCCCCTCTTCTCAGAGAGGAAGTGAAACAATGTCTCGCCCCCTGTCTGCTGCGCTTTCCGGGCCTGAGTCTGACGGATGCCACATGGCTCTCAAACTTTTTTGCAGACCATATCGCCACCATCAACTGGCTCACCATAATCAACGAGGAGCTGGCCGCGCGCATCGGCGGCCCGGAACGGCTCGCTTCGCTGGGCGGGGGCTGCCCCATAACCCCGTATCCCGGCGGCTATGTCATTCAGGCAGGCCCCCGACCGGAAATCGGCGACAGAAGCAGGGGAGAAATTCCCCTTTTTTACCGCAGGGTGCATGAGCTGCTGCGCCCCCTCCACCCGCCGCAAACCTGCCTGTATTATCTGGCTTCCTGTCTGTTGCCGCCGGACTATGTGCCGCAAGACGAAAAAGCTGAAAACAGACAGGCTCTCCATGCCTTCTTTGATCAGTGGATGCGCCGCTTCGAGCAAACGGACAATACGGATGACACGGCCTGACCGG
>CAMBWG010000144.1 GCA_945871415.1 uncultured Desulfovibrio sp. | reverse complement strand
TACAGGAGAGCTGCTCGGGTGTCCAAAAATTTTCCACCTGCTGTCGCGTCCCGGGAGTTTCTTCGGGGAAGCTTATGAAGTGTTTTATTTAACATATTGTTATTACATGGTATATTAGTTTTGGCACGCAAGATGCTATAAGTCGGGCATGGAACGACGAAAGGCGTTCCGCTTCGCAGGCACGGAACAGGTTTGCCGGGCCGTCAGAGCGAAAATATATATGTCAAAGATGAAAAGGAGTTTTCACATGAAGCCTTCCCGCATTATTCTGCCTGTCCTGTTTGCCGCAACCCTCGTGGGTGGAACGTTCGCCGCTACCGCCGAAGCCCGTCCGCATCACGGCATGGGGTACGGTTATGGCTGCAACGGCTACGATGATGACGGCGGTTACGGTTGTTACGGCGGCGGCTACCGCGGGCACTGGGGCGGCTATGGTTACGGTCGCGGGCTGACTCCCGAGCAGCGTGCCAAGTACAGCGCCCTGATTGACGAATACGCTCCCAAGATGCGGCCTATCCGCGACCAGATTTTTGTGAAGCGCCAGGAGCTGTCCGCCCTGCGCAACGCTGCCAACCCTGATGTGAAGGCTGTGCGCAGCACGGCTGAAGAGCTGGTGAAGCTGCAGGATCAGATGGCGGATCTGCACAACGAACTGAGCGATCGCCTGGAAAAGGAAGTGGGCGCGCCGCAGTTGCGTGACGGGGATCGTCCCTGCCCCCCCGATGGCCGTCCCATGCCGCAGCAGCGCCGTCATTACTAATTCTTCCCGGTGAGAAAAATCCTGCTTCCGGGTAAAAGCGCGGACAGCGTGTCCGACAGGATTTTTCTTCCCTGCAGGTCCCGCTGCGGGCGGGACAGGATCTTTCAGAATTTTCTCCGGGTGACGCCGTAGCGCCGCCGGCAGGCGGCGCTCTCGGGCGAACCGTTTCCCCGCGCCGGGACTGCCCCGGCGCAGTTTGAAAAAAACGCCTTTTCCGGCGAAATTGTCCGCCGTTTTCTGGTGGATTATATATAGATTTTCGGTAGCTGTGCTTGTCCCTCGACAGTTGCCGAAGTTTCTCCGAATCTCCTCCTGCTTCTCCAACCTCCAACCCAGAACCTCCTCCTTCTCAGAGACGGCTGCCGGCTCCCCCCGGCAGCCGTCTCGCTGTTTGCGCGGAGGGCGGCGTATCTTCGATCGCAAGGTCTCAGAGGAAGGCGCAAGGGGGGGCGGGTATGATGAGGACCCGGGGAGATTTGGCGCACCGAAGGAGTTTTTTTAAGTATCCTGTGCTTTTTTATTGCAAAAACGTGGCGTATAACATAAAATATGTTTATGTTTTTCGCACCCCTGTGCCGGATATGGCATTACGGCGCGGAGCGGGCTTCGATGCGTATGAGGTGTCCGGTGCTCCAGACGGGCGGGGTGGCAAGGCCCAGGCCGGCCCATGCCGCGCGCAGTTCGCTGTGGGCTCCCCAGAAGTAGCCCTGGCAGCGACGCGGTACTTCCAGCCGGATCAGTCCGCGCAGGCCCCGGGCTTCGAGTCCCCTGCGCACATGCCGGAACAGGGCCCGCGCCATGACGCGGGTGCCGAGGGCCGGGTCCCAGGGGCCGGCGAGCAGCGCTGCGGCCAGATCGTTTTCGGGTGCAAGTCCCATGCGGATGACGGGCATTCGGGCATGCAGCGCCATGAGCCATGCTTCGGCGAGCGCATCAAGAGTCGTTTCCAGCGGCCAGGGAATATAGCGCCCCTCGCGCCAGAGGCGTGCCAGTTCCGTTCCTTCCATTACGACGCAGGGATAGAAACGGACGGCATGGGCCGTGACGGCGGCGGGATTCGTACAAAGGCGCGAAACATCGCGCAGGAATATTTCGGGCGTCACGCCCGGCATACCCGGCATGAGCTGCACGCCGAGGCGCAGCCCGGCGGCGGTGACCGCCTGACAGGCCGCGTGCGCGCATGCGCCGTCGTAGCCCCGGCGGGCTGCGGCAAGCGCGGCGTCGTCGAAACTTTGAATGCCCAGCTCCACCATGGAACAACCGGCATCCCGCAGGAGGGCAAGGCGCGGCGTGTCGACGGCATCCGGGCGGGTGGAGCAGCGGAAGGTTGAGGCAAGGCCCTGACGGCATGCCGTTTCAAAAAGATTCAGGCAGGCCCGCAGCGCCGCGGGAGGCTGAGCCGTAAAAGTTCCGCCGTAAAAGGCCAGTTCTGCCGGAGGCAGCCCCTGTTCCCTGCGGTGTCGCAGGACGGCAAGTGCCGTCTTGAGGGTGGCGGCAAGGGGAGCCGGATTCCGTCCTGTCTGGATGTGCTGGGCGCAGAAGACGCAGCGCACGGGACATCCGGCGTAGGGCAGGAAAACGGGGACTATCGGCTGTCGCGTTGCGCGCGCCGGCAGGGGCCAGGGCAGGCTGAAAAGAATATTCGTCATGGATAGGGAATGTGCCGCTTCGCAGGAAGGGCACGGCTGTGCAGCCCTGGTGGCTCCGAAGGGGAAATGCCTTGCCCCGCCGATAGGCTGCATGGTAATGGGTCTGTACGGTCTGACCGTGGGGAGCGACGGTCTGCAAGCGAGTGTAAGGAATGGTCGCCATGAAGAAAACCCTCACCAAGGCCGACATTGTCGAACGTATTTACGAAAGCACGGATAAAAACCGTGTGGACGTGAAGAATACGGTCGAGAAACTGCTGGAAATCATGAAGGACGCCATCAAGAAGGATTGCGCCCTGCTGATCAGCGGCTTCGGCAAGTTCGAGTCCTACGATAAAAAATCCCGCAAGGGGCGCAATCCGCAAACGGATGAAGCCATTACCCTGCCTCCCCGCAAGGTGGTTGTGTTCCGTTTGTCGCGCAAATTCCGTTCCGAACTCAATCCGTAGTCCTACGGAATCCGCTTCTGGTTAGAGCCTTTTGCCTTTGAAAAAGGCAAATGCGAGGCGGCGGCACAGCGCCGCCCGGCCACAAGTGAGCGGAAAACCGTGTTTTTCCGCGAAACGACAGGCCGTATGGTTTGAAGCGCAAGGCGTTTCAAACTGAAAATGCTCTGAGAGGGGAGCCGGTCCGCATTTGTCCGGCGGCTCCCTTTTTCCGGAAGGCGGAATCTTCTGACGAAGAACGGGGTGCGTCCGGCGTGCCGTCGCAGATCGTGCGGCGGGGACGGCGGCGCACCTCTTGTTCTGTCGAAGGTGCAGAAGGGACGGCGTACAGCGCGGGAGCGTGCCCGCGGGCGTGCCGGGAAGATGTATGCTGTTCACCTCCTATTCGTTTCTTTTCCTTTTTCTGCCTCTGCTTCTGCTGGTATGGCGTCTGGTCGCCGCGGGAGCGCCCTCGTTTCTGCACTTTGTGCTGCTGCTGTTCTCGGCCGTTTTCTATGTGTTGTGGGGGCCGGTCTTTTTTTTGCTGCTGGCGGCGCTGGTGGCTGTCAATTATGCCTTCGGCCTTGCGCTGGCCCAGCCCGGGGAGCGCAGCGGGCGTCCCGGACGACGCGGCCTGCTGGCGCTGGCGTTGTGCGTCAATATCGCGCCGCTGATCTGGTTCAAGTATTCGGGCTTTCTGGCTCAGGTGCTCATGCAGGTCTCGGGCTGGGAATTTTCCTTTACGCCGCCGCCGTTGCCGGTGGGAATCTCCTTTTACACCTTCATTCAGATAGCCTGGCTGGTGGGTGTCTACAGGCGGCAGATCGCGCCCGAAGGGGCGTTGCGTCACGCGCTGTTCGCCTCCTGCTTCCCCTATGTCATGTCGGGCCCCATTGTCCGTTATGAGCAGATCGGGCCGCAGCTCGACGCTCTGGGTATGCCAACGTCCCGTCAGATGGGTATGGGCGTTGCGCTCTTCGTCATGGGCATGGCCAAGAAGGTGCTGCTGGCCGATTCGCTGGCGCCCTATGCCAACGCTGTCTTCAATGCGGCCGAACGGGGCTTCCCTCTGAGCGGGGCCGAAGCCTGGGCCGGTTCGTTCTGCTACACGTTTCAGCTGTATTTTGATTTTTCCGGCTATACGGACATGGCGCTGGGCATCGGCCTCATGCTGGGACTGAATCTGCCGGAAAACTTTAATTCGCCATACAAGTCCACGGGCATCGTGGATTTCTGGCGGCGCTGGCATATCAGTCTCGGCGCGTGGCTGCGGGATTTTCTGTATATTCCGCTGGGCGGCAGCCGCGCCGGGCGTCCGCGCCAGTATCGGAACCTGTTTCTGACCATGCTGATCGGCGGAGCCTGGCACGGCGCGGGCTGGACCTTCATTCTCTGGGGGGCCCTGCACGGCTTCATGCTTACCGTCAATCACTGGTTCCGCGCGCTGGTCAAGGGCAGCGCCGGGGAAATGTTCATGAACAGCGCGCCCATGCGTTTTCTCTGCGCGGCGCTGACTTTTTTCTGCATCAACTGGTGCTGGGTCATTTTCCGGGCCCGGACGCTGGACGGCGCGCGCAGGGTCTTTGAGGCCATGTTCGGCCTGCCTGATGCCACGGGGGCCGTGGACGGCGGACCGTTGAACGGCGCCGTGGGCATGGCCCGGATCATGCCCAACGGCTATGTGTCGGGCTGGGAACCCGTGGCCCTGCTGCTGATCGGCGCGTTTGTGGTCTGGTGCCTGCCCAACTGCCGGCAGCTGATGCAGGATTGCCGGGAAGGGGGCGCGGGGGAATCCCGTCTTCCCCTGTCCTTCGGTTTTGTCGGCGTGCGGGGGCTGCTGTGGGCGCTTTTTCTGGCCGTGCTGTCAGGTCTGTCCCTGCTGATGCTGAGCCGCAAGGCCGTTTTCCTCTATTTTCAGTTCTAGGCGGGGCACATCATGGCAAAACAGAACGAACTTTCTCTTTCCGCGCTGAACCGTGCCCGCCTGCGTCGGCAGCGCTCCACTGGCGAATATTCCGAAGAAACTTCGGAGTATCAGGGCGAAGATGTCATGGTTCCTTCCTTTTTGTGGGAACCGACACAGGACACCCCTTCCGGGGCGGCGTCCTGGAAGGAAGAACCGCTGCCGGTGCGGCGTCGGCGGCCGGCATCCCGGGATGAACGGGAAATGGCGCCGGGTGAGTCCCGGCGGTCTCGTGACAGGGATTTGTCCGTGCCGTGGGAGAATGATTTGCCGCATGACGGGCGCGAAGATAGTTCTCCCCGTTCCCGGCGGAACATGACGGAACAGCCGGACGCTGACATTCATCCCGTATCGCCGGAAGTGTTTTCCTCGTTTCCCGCAGAGGACGAAGGCCGGTATCATGACGACGCTGAGCCGCGGGGCGCTGTGGTTCGTTTGCAGGAGGGAGGGTACGGCGCTGCTGACGGCGGAGCGGCCCGGATGCAGCCCCGTGCGGGAAAGTTCTTTACTGTTTCCGCGGATGACAGAGGCGGTGACCGGGACATGTTGCCGGTTGGGGAGACCGCCGCGATCAGCGGAGAGGGAGAACCCCGGGAGCCGGAGGATGCTCCGGCCGCGCGGAGCAGTGCCAGGCCGCAGCCGGGAGTGGGCGGAAAAGGTCCTGCCCGGACTCTGTCGGAGGACATGGAACTGCCCGTGGCGTGGTCCCGTGATGAGGATGAAGAAGGGCCTGCGGAAGCCGTGCCGTCCGGCGGCGAAGATGATTTGCGGAATTTGCGGGCCGCGCTGGCGGCGCAGGGGATAGCCTTGCGCCGGGATCGGCGACCGGAAGCGGATGTCGGAGAATCCGCGGCGGCGATGCGCGTCGACGAGCCTGAAACGGAGGAGTCCGCCCGATCGGCGGCGTCGGCGGAGCCGGAAATTCCGTGTGCCGCCGTTGTCGAAGAGAGCGAGTCCGTGCCGTCGCCCGCGGATTTTGCCGCGACGCCGGATGCCTTCCTGACGGCTTTTGCTCCGGACGGGGAGGCCGCGTCGCACCCGGCAGAAGATACGACGGACAGGGAGGGCGCGAGCGTCACGCCCCCGCCGGAGGACGGGCAGGGAGAACCGCCTGCGCCGCCGCGTCTGCCGGAGCCGCCCGAGGCGGGGCGGAACTGGCTGCGTCGCTTTTTCCTGACGCTGGCACTCCTGGCCGTGGTGGCCGTGGGGCTGCTGCTGCCGTACTCCTTCTGGTGGGTGCATGCCGGCGGCGATGTGGCCGTGGAGCGGGCTGTGGCTGCTCAGGCCGGCGGTAATTTTGCCATTTTCGGTTCCGGAGTGTCTCAGGACTTTGTT
>CAMBWG010000143.1 GCA_945871415.1 uncultured Desulfovibrio sp. | reverse complement strand
AAAGCGCGCTGGGGAAGGGATGGGGGGCCTGGGGGGAAGGGAAACCCTCTCGCGCCAGCAGAGGGGTTTCCCTTCCCCCCAAACAATTTACGAATGGAAAGGAAAAGGGGAGAGCGTGAAGCTCTCCCCCCTGCTGGTTACATTTCGGACTGCTTTTTGGAGCGCCGCATGGCGACGGAGCCGGTACGGGCGACTTCCTTGATGCCGAAGCGGTGCATGAGGCTGAGGATGGCTTCGAGCTTGGAGTGATCGCCGGTGGCCTCGATGGTCATTTCCGTGGCGCTGACGTCGATGACCTTGCAGCGGAAGATTTCCACGGTACGCAGGATTTCCCCGCGCATGGGGCCTTCGGCCTGCACCTTGACGAACATCATCTCGCGTTCCACGGCGGGGCCGTCTTCAAAGTCGGTCACCTTGATGACGGTCACGATCTTGTGCAGCTGCTTCATGATCTGCTCAAGAATCTGGCTGTCGCCGTAAGTGGTGATGGTCATGTGGGAGACGCCGTCTTCCAGCGCCGGGGCCACATTGAGCGAGTGAATGTTGAAACCGCGACCGCTGAACAGACCGGCCACGCGGCTGAGCACGCCGGGTTCGTTTTCCACAAGAACGGAAAGCACGTGACGTTGCATGGCGGCCCCCCTAGATCAGCAGCATTTCGTCCAGGGCCGCGCCGGCGGGCACCATGGGATAGACGTTTTCTTCGCGCTCCACCCGCACGTCGATGAAGGCGGGATTGGGCGAGGCCAGCGCGGTTTTCAGCATGGGCAGCAGTTCTTCCCGCGTGGTGATGCGGTAACCTTCCGCGCCGTAAGCTTCGGCCAGCTTCACGAAGTCGGGCTGGGCTTCCATGTTGGTGGAACTGTAGTTGTGATTGAAGAACAGCTCCTGCCACTGACGCACCATGCCCAGATAGCCGTTGTTGAGAATCACGACCTTGATGGGCAGGCGCTGCTGCACGACGGTCGCCAGCTCCTGGATATTCATCTGTAACGAACCGTCGCCCGCCACGGTGATGACCTTCTTGTCGGGGAAGGCCATCTGCGCGCCGATGGCCGCGGGGAAGCCGTAGCCCATGGTGCCGAGGCCGCCGCTGGTGAGCAGGGTGCGCGGTTCGGTGAAGTTGTAGAACTGGGCCGTCCACATCTGGTTCTGGCCCACTTCGGTGGTCAGGATGGCGTCGCCCTTTGTCAGTTCAAAGAGCGTTTCCACGACTTTCTGGGGCTTGATGGCCGTGCCTTCGTCGCTGTAGCAGAGAGGATGATCCTTTTTCCAGCCGGCAACGGTGCTGAGCCATTCGGTGTGTTCTTCCAGCCAGTCGCGATCGCCCATTTTGGCCTTGCAGATTTCGAGAATGCCTTCGAGGGCCAGACGGCAGTCGCCCACAACCGGCACGTCCACTTCCACGTTCTTACGGATGGAGGTGGGGTCGATGTCGATATGGACGATGCGCGCGGAGGGAGCAAAGGCGTCCAGCTTGCCGGTGACGCGGTCGTCGAAGCGTGCGCCCACGCAGATGAGCAGATCGGTATGATTGATGCTCATGTTGGCCGCATAGGTGCCGTGCATGCCCACCATGCCGAGGCTCAGAGGATCGGTGGCCGGGAAGGCGCCGAGGCCCATGAGGGTATAGGCAACGGGCAGATGCAGGGTCTGGGCCAGTTCGCGCAGGGCCTGCGAACCGTTGGAGAGAATGACGCCCCCGCCGGCCAGCAGCATGGGACGTCTGGCCCGGGAGATTTCCTCGGCGCTGCGGCGCAGCTGGTTCAGATTGGGCTTGTAGGTGGGGTTGTAGCTGCGCATGGAAACGTCTTCGGGCCAGACGAATTCCGTGGACGCCTGCATGACGTCCTTGGGCAGGTCCACCAGCACCGGACCGGGACGGCCGCTGCGGGCCAGGAAGAAGGCTTCACGCAGGGTCTGAGCCAGCCGGGTAATATCCTTGACCAGAAAATTGTGCTTGGTGCAGGGGCGGGTGATACCAACAATATCGACCTCCTGAAAGGCGTCGTTGCCGATAAGGTTGGTAGGCACCTGCCCCGTAAGCACCACTAGCGGAATGGAATCACAGTAGGCCGTGGCAATGCCGGTAACCGTGTTGGTGGCGCCGGGCCCCGACGTAACGAGGCAGACGCCGACCTTGCCGGAAGCGCGCGCATAGCCGTCGGCCGCGTGCACAGCCCCCTGCTCGTGCCGTACAAGCACATGCTTCAGCTCGGGGTGTCGCGGCAATTCATCGTATATGTCAATGATCGCGCCGCCGGGATAGCCAAACAGCACGTTCACGCCTTCCCTTTTCAGGGATTCCAAAAGGATCTGTGCACCTGTGCGTTCCATGTATACGGACTCCTGCGCCTCCCCTACTGGGCGGCGCGATGTTTGTCGAGCAAGGCCATGAGCTGGGTCTTGCCTTCAAGCTTCTGTTTCTTGAGTTGCTTCAGGGTCTGTTCTTCCGTGGGGGTACGGAAGCTCTTGCCTTCCAGCTTTTCCACCTGCTTGCTGTAGAGCATGTGGTCTTCCCACAGGGATTTCAGCTCCGGATCAGAAGGTAGCATCTTTTCAATGAGTTCAATGTCATGCTGATCCATAAGAAATCTCCTACGTTAGATGTTGGGCGTCGGGCGCCTGACAGGGCCTCGCGGCTTTGTTTCCGGGGATGGCGCCTCTCCGGGCGGCCACCTTCCCGCCGCATGCGGAAATTTGGGTATGTGTTTATCATTCCCTGAAACGGACGACCTTGCAAGCCTCTTTCCCGTTTTCCGGCGGACTTTTACCGGGAGAGGCTGCGGGGCTGTCGCCGCGTCTGGAGCGTTTCAAACTGAAAATGCTCTAGAAGGAAACAATACGCATGGTGGAGGAATACTCCAGAATGGACTTGATCACGATGCGGTTGAAAAGCTCGATGGCGAGCAGCACCACCACGGGAGAGAAGTCCAGCCCGCTGGTATAGGTGAAGGGCAGCCATTTGCGGACGCGGTAGAAGACCGGTTCCGTCAGCTGACGCAGCACGCGGACAATGGGATTATAGGGATCGGGCCGCACCCATGTCAGAACGGTTGCGATGATGACTATCCAGAAATAAAGGGAGAGCAGGCCGCTGATGACGACGGCCACTGCCTGCAGGGCGTTGGAAAGGACTATCATAGATTCTCCAGCGTTTCGCGCAGGGCGTCGGCCAGCGCGGGATAATCGGCGGCGATGATGTCCCCCCGGAGCGCGCCGCCGTTGAAGGCCGCAAAGACCATGCCCGCAGCGCCGGCGGCGTCCTGATCGTGGCGGCTGTCGCCCACGAAGAGCGCCTGCCGCGGCTCGACATGCCACATGTCGAGAATGTGGCGCGCGCCTTCCGGCGAAGGTTTGGGGGCGGCGTCTGTTGCGGTGATTACTGGATAAAAATAGGAGTGCAAATCAAAAATGTCCAGAACCCTTTGCATGCCGGCGCGTGTTCTGTTGGTCTGCACGGCCAGCCGCAGCCCCTTGTCCTTCAGTTCGTCGAGAAATTCCCGCAGGCCCGGCTGCAGGCGCAGCAGCGGATCAATATCCCGCGCGTAGACGACTACATTACGGAGGACATATTCGATTTGTCCGTGCAGGTGTTTCGGCAGGATGTAGCGGAGCGACTGCATGCCGGTAGCCATGAAGACATAGGCTTCCTGTTCCCGCGTCATGGGGGGCAGCCCGAAGTACGCCAGCACGCGATTGTAAAATGCGTTGTTGGCATCCCGGGAATTGATGATCACGCCGTCGCAGTCAAAGACCACGCCGCGCAGACCGTCGGGGAACAGGGGGGCGGCACTAGCCATGATGCGGCTCCGGCAGGAGCAGAAGCACGTCAGCTTCGCGGGACCATTGCGGGCAGCATTGCAGCGCGCGCGGACGACCCAGCAGACGCCAGATCGGCTGATGCAGCAGCCCCAGCCGCGCGGCGTCGCTGCCCGCGGCCTCGCGCAGGGCCTGCGCGTTGTCCGTAGTCGCGTCGGCCAGGGGCATGACGGCATCGCCAAGGGCGTCGCGCAGATCGTCGGCCATGACACCTTCGGCCAGCAGGGCCGCGTCTTCGGGCAGGAAGGGCAGCGCCGCGTGCAGGACACGCCGCCAGTCGGGCAGCAGGCCCGCATCCACAGCCAGCGGGGCGCGCATTTCCGGCGGCAGGGCGCTTAAATCCTCGTCGCTGTCCAGACCGAGGGTCGCGTCGAGAGCCCCGTCGGCGCCCGCGCAGGCGGCGCTCAGAGCGGCCAGTTCCGCCACGCGTTCTTCCTGAAGCCAGCACCAGAGCAGCAGACGCTGCGCCTGCTGCGCTTCGCGTGCCTGCTCGGCGGCTTCCGCGGCCGCCCGGGCCGCTTCTTCGCCGCCACGGGCAAAGGCGTCGCGTACCTGCGCCTCGTCATGCAGGCGGGCGCTTCGGGCCTGTCCCACGCTCAGGCTTTCCACCGGGCAGCCCGCCAGCGCCGCATCAGTCATGCGGCGCAGTTCGTCAAGGCAGGCGGCTGCCTGTTCTTCCGTCCAGGGATAGCTTTGCGGCTGCCACCACGGGCCGCAGGGGGCGGCGGTTTCCACAGGCAGGACGCCGCGCGCCGCAGTCGGCGCGGCCTGCCCGCGGAATGCGGCGGGCAGCCCCGGCCACAGGCGCATGGCCCACGGCGCGGACAACGGATTCCTGACGCCCGGCAGAGGGCCGCGCAAGGCGGGGAAACGGATGATCCTGCATGTCATGGCTGATCCTCGAAAAAATATTCGCCGCCTGTCCGCAGGCCTCCACAGGCGCGCGGCGTCGGCGACAAGCTGATTCTATCAGCATAGCTTGTGACGCGTTCGTTGGCAAGCCTTGGGGACGTGAAAAGCCCGAACGGCGCGCCATGACGGGGCTGTCACTGCCACTCGGGCGGATAAAAACAGCAAACGTCCGCCGGGGGAGCGGACGTTTGCTGATGGAAGGACTTGCGTACAGGCCGGGGCGCGCACATACCGGGGGACGGTTGCCGCGGGGGAAGCGGGCTGGGCGTCCGGCTTGTTTCGCCGGCTGAAAAAGCTCTGGAGCGTTTCAACTTTGAAAAAGGTGAAACGCGAGGCGGCGGCACAGCGCCGCCCGGCTCAAAGTGCGCGGAAAAACCGCGCTTTTTCCGCGAAACGACAGGCCGTATGGTTTGAAATGGCTCTAGTAGAGCCACTTCTTGCCGTTGTGGCTGAGCATTTCGTTGACGCGGCGGGTCTTGACGGCTTCGCAGGGAGCGGACAGGGCGGCGGACTTGCTCTTGCCGCGGCATTCGTAGACGACTTCCTGATAGCGGACAAAGCCCACATAGTTGCCGGTGGGGCTGACGTTGACATTGGTGGTCATGCTGTTGGTGTCCACTTCGGTATAGGTGGCCACGTAGGTGCTGCCCATTTTGCGCACCAGTTTGGCGCTCTTGGAAGGCTGCACGTTGCGGGCGGCCTGAGCCACCAGCTGGCGGCCGGTGGCTTCGAGATCGGCCTGAATCTTGTCGCCGGGCTGGGCGGCGTTGCCGGCGGCCTCCTGGGTGCTGGTCTCGGCGGCGGGCGCCTGCGCCGCATCCATCTTGTCGGTGCTTTCATCGGAACCGAAGAGAGAGCAGCCGCTCAGGCCAAGACCAAGAACCATGACGCAAGCCAGTGTCTTTTTCATGAAATTTTCCTTTGTGTTTGTGCAATCCCTCAAGAAAGAGGGAAAACGAATTTGCAGAAAAGCGGGGCCGGATGCCCTTGAACAGCAACGGATGCCGGGGCGCGTCGCGTGACGCTGCCGTCCGGACAAAAGTAAGCGGAAAAATACGCTTTTTCCGCGAAACGACCGGCCGTATGGTTTGAAACGCACCGCGTTTCAAACTGAAAATGCTTCAGGGGCCGCAGCCGCCCTGATTGCCATTGCCTAGCCCCCCGGAGGCGTGTTGTCAAGACTTCCGCATTGCGTTTTTGCGTTTTTTATCTTCTAGATTTTATTGATATTTTTTCAAGTGAAAGGGTGATTTTTCCTGGCGGGATGTCCGCTGGGGGAAGCCCGGCGCGTGCCGTCCGTGAAAAGCTGAATTTTTTCGCAGCTCAAGGTCTCGGGAAGAAAACGGGCGCTGTCCGGCGACAAGGCGCGCGGGGCGATCCGGCTGCCTCGCCCCGCGCGCCTTGCCTTTAGAGCCTTTCAATTTTGAAAAAGGTGAA
>CAMBWG010000142.1 GCA_945871415.1 uncultured Desulfovibrio sp. | reverse complement strand
GTTCCCTGCTCAACGCCGAGATAGAGCTTTTCTCCGATGAACTTTCCGGCTTCGAGAGTGGTTTCTTCGTTTTCATCGCCATCGGCGGAGGTCGTTGTGCGGGAATTGATGCGCAGCACGTCCACGCCGGAAGCCTTGCGGGCAAAGTCCATGACGCCGGAGCCGGAGCTGCCGAAGCCCGCCAGCTCGGCCACGGCCGCGGCCAGACGCAGGCTTTCCCAGCGGCCGAGGTCCTTGCTGTCCCGCCCGAAGAGAACGCGGGAAATGATTTCTTCCTGCGGCAGGGCCGGGCGGCTTTCGAGAGTCAGGCGGGGGCGCTGTGCGGAACCGGAAATGACGACGTCGGCTTCGATATCTCCGGCGTCGCGCGTCAGGGTCAGAGCCAGTTGCGGGTTGGTGATGGCGCCGCCGCTGAAGGAGACGCGGCCCTGCGAAAGCAGAAATTCTTTGTTGAGGAGTTGCAGCTTGCCGCTGCGGGCAAAGATGTTGCCCGTAACCAGCGGTGCCGTCAGGGGGCCGGAGGCGCTGAGGCGGATGCCCCAGTCACTTTCCAGACCATAGCCGCGCACAAGGAATCCTGTTCGGGGAGCCGTGTTCAGGGTGGCGTTGATGGTGCCCTGCATGGGAGCGGAGGCGACGGCCCGCACGGGGGGAGCGTTCTTGTCCGTGACAGGCAGGGTGGTTACGCCGCCGGAGGGAAGATTATTGAGCAGGAGAAGCCCTTCGTTGATTTCGAGAGCCGCCTGAACCGCCGGCGCATGCAGGGTTCCCCGGACTCCGAGCGTACCGGAAAGAGAGACGTGGACATCCCGTCGGCGCAGAGGCTGCAATTTATTGATGCGGGCATCGGCGTCAATGCCCATGGTGGCGGGACGCAGGGTCCCGGATATCTGTATGTTGCCGCCGCGTCCGTCAGCGGCGTCGGCTGTGAGGCGGAGCGCGCCGAGACGGTCGAGGAAGGAGCGCGCGCGGTTGTTGCCGTGTTGCAGCGACGCCTGCAGGGAGATGGCGCGCAGCTCCACGCCCAGGGCCACATCCTCAAAACGTCCGTTACTCAGTTTGATGCTGCCGGAGGGATTGGGCGCGGCCAGAGTGCCGCCGACGTTGATGTCTGCGGAAAGACGCCCGTTCAGACGGCGATCCGCCAGCGGCACGAGCTTCCAGAGGGGCGCAATCTGACCGTTCCAGCGCAGCGTTCCCTTCAGGGGCGCAGTCATGGCGGGCAGCGGCAGACCGTCAGGGCTGAAGGTTACGGGAATACGGGCGGTCAGGCGCGCATCATCGCCGCCGAGAGCCCGGAGGGTTTCGGGGGCAAGGGCAAGCTGCGCGTCAAGGCCGGAGGTCCCCAGCTTACCGTCAAGCGCGGCGCTCAGGGGCGGGAGCGGCAGATCGGGAATCCGTACGTTGTCGGCCTTGAGCGCAAAGGTGCCTGAAGGGCGTTGCGGCGTTCCGCCAAGTGTGGCGTTAAAGGCAAGAGCTCCTTCGGGAAGCGCCGGAACAAGGGCCCGCCATGCGGCAAGACTGGGCAGCTGGAGCCGGGCTGCGGCTTTGAGAGACTGGGCGGATAGGGCTCCGTCCAGCACAAGGTGACCGGAAGGCTGTATGTCCATGCGCCAGCGGGAAAAAGCCAGAGAAGGGCCGTCGCCGCCGTCCGTACCATGCAGGCCGGGCAGACGATAGCGGAGCAGCGCGCCGGGGCTCGTGGTCAGCCCCACATGCAGTTGCGGCAGAGAGGCCGTCAGGCGCTGAATTTCAAGTTCGCCGGGCTTCCAGCGCAGGGCTATGCGGGAGTGCAGATCGCCGTCCGTAGCGCCCGTGACGGTCAGCATCTCGGGCGTGCCCTTGAGATCCAGCGCGGCCTGCCGCAGACGAAAGCCGGGCAGGTGCAGCTGTTGCAGACGTCCGTCCAGCTGCAGCCGGCTGGTTGCGGAATCGTCGAGCAGCTGCGCGGCAAGCTGGAGACCTTCCAGCCGGGAGGGGCCGGCGCTCAGGCGCGGAGCCTGCACTGCCAGCTGTACCTGCTGATGCCGGATATCGGGCAGCGCTGCCGTAAGCGTCAGGCTCGCGGGTTCGCCGGAACAGGGAAGAGAAAGATCCAGCAGGCTGTTCAGACCGGCGCCCAGTGCCGTCCAGTTATCGACAGCGGCGCGCAGTTCGCCCTCCTGCGGAGGCAGGGCGTCGAGAATGTCCCGCAGCAGAGACGGCGCGCCTGTGGATGCAACAGGGGGCTGGGACGGGTGGACGTGCCATTGTCCCTGTACGGTTGCGCCGGGAGCGGACAGACTCACAAGAGGCAGGGACAGGCGTCGTTCCGTGCCTCCCGCTGCCTGAGCCGCGGCGGCGGCAAGGTGCAGATGCAGCGGGGCGTTTCCGGTGCGGGCATTGGCCGTCAGCCGGAGATCGGCGGTTGCGGCGTCATCGCGCAGCAGCGCAAGCCAGGCAAAGCCGCTGCTTTCCAGCAGAACGCGGGATTCGGCAAGATTCGGCAGTCCGGGCAGGCAGAGAGCGCGCAGGCGGGACACGTCGGCCTGCAGGCGCAGCGCCGGAGCATCGGCCATGCCGAAAATATGCAGATCGAGACTGGCAGGTTCAAAGGCGCTCGCCACGTCGGCGGGACGGATGTGTTCCGCTACGACGGCGGCAAGGCATGCGAGAGTCGCAGGCTGATAGGAGGCGCGCAGCGTCAGATCAAGCGGAGATCGCAGCCAGTCCGCTGCGGGCGGGGCGGTTTCCGCTGTTCCGGCAAGGGCGAGCCGCACGGTGCCGAAGGGACTGCGCACTGTTCCGGACAGATCCCGGATATGGGCACGGAGGAGATTGACGCCCGCGGCGGCGTCGAGTGCAAGCGTCAGCTGCGCGGAGGTGACGGGAGGAGCGGCCGTTTCGGCCAGTGAGGCTTCCAGACGCAGATCGCCATTGACGTCGGTTGTCCCGGAGAAGCGAGCGTCCAGCGTACCGGAAAGACGCGTATGCAGCCATGCGTCGCGCGTGCCCGGCGCGGCCGTGTCCAGCGCTGCCAGCGCGGCAGGCATGTGATAACGCACATCCAGCGAGTCAATGCGGATTTCCGGCAGAAAGCTCAGTGAAGCCAGCTGCTCTCCCACAAGACCGAGAGTGTCGCGCAGTGCGTCCAGCGTCTGTGCGGCTGATTGTTCCGGTTCCGGCGGCGACGGCGGCAGAACCGGCAGGCGGAAGAGCGTGGCATTCGCGACGTGGAGGCGTTCGATACGCAGTTGTGTTCCCCGGCGTCCCCAGACAAGGGCGGCATCCCGCACGGAGAGCCAGACGCCTTCGGCGTCGCCCAGCGCAACATCCAGCGTCAGATCGCAGGGCAGGGAGCCGCGCAGATTTTCAATGCGCAAGGTCATGCCCGCGGCTTCCAGCGGCGCTTTCAGCGCGTCGTTGACCGTCCTTTCCAGCCACTGACGGCCGGTGTCGCCGTTCAGCCAGTGCAGCGCCGCTCCGGCGGCAGCTCCCGCACAGAAGATAAACACAAGCAGGGAGAGTCCCAGGCGCCGCAGCCAGCGACGGCGGCGGGCCGGAGGACGGGAAGGGGCCGGGGAGGGCGTGCCGGGCGTTGCGGCGTTGGGCGTGGTCTGGCTTTCCATCAGAAGGATTGTCCTATGCTGACGTAGAATTGCAGGGGGGGATCGCCGTCTTCGGGGTTCAGCGGTGTTGCCACATCAAATCGCAGGGGCCCGATGGGCGTATAGTAGCGGAATCCGAGGCCCGCGCCCCAGCGCATGTCGCTGAACCAGTCGGGCAGGTCGTCGCGGTAGGCCATGCCGCCGTCAAGGAAGGGGACAAGGCCGATGTCGTCCGTAATGCGGAAGCGGGTTTCCAGATTGACGACATTGTAGGCCCGTCCGCCCAGCGGCTCTCCGCTGGAGTCCTTGGGGCCGAGGGTCTGATACTTGTAGCCGCGCACGGAGCTGGCCCCGCCCGCAAAGTAGCGCAGGGGGCTGGGAGCCTGTTGCAGACTGGTGCCCATCAGACTGCCCGCGCGCAGCCGCCCGGCCAGAACCAGCGGCGATTTTGCATTGCGGGGGTCCTTGTCATCGGCTCTGAAGGGCGAAAAATAGAACATGGCGTCCAGTTCCTGCGCATAGGCCGTGAACGGGCTGTGATAATAGCCGGTATAGGGCTTGCCCCGGAGAACGATATTGCTCCCGGATGTGGGGGATACCCGGAGGTTGCGGCTGTCCCGGCGAATGCTCAGACCGGGGCCGACATAACTGTACAGGGCGGAGTTTCGCGTATTTTCCGAAAGTTTGCCGCCTTCGCCGCCGAGGCCGACGCCGATCCACCATTCACGGTTGACCCGGTGTTCCAGCTGCGCGGAACCGCTCAGCGCTTCCTTGTCATAGGCGTCCGTCATTTCATTGAGCGCGGTGAGGCGAGCGCGAAAGGTCGTGTGGCGGCTGCCCACAGCGGGTTTGACCAGTTCGGTTTCCAACCCCTTCTTGTCATAGGAATAAGGCAGATCGACCGTGACTTTTTCGCCGTTGCCGAAGGCGTTGCGATGCTCCCAGTGGGCGTTGACGCCCAGGCCGTTTGCCGTATCGTAATGTGCTTCGGCCCCCAGCGTGCGGAAGGCCGGGGTTTCGCTGACGCGTACCTCAATGGGCAGAGGGGCGGCGGCGTCCTTTCCTGTTTTGAATGAGTCCGCATTCTGCGCGGGCCTGACTTCCACGGAGCGGAACAGGCCCAGTTCCCGCAGCTGTTCGCCAAATCGTTCCATGCGGAACTGATTCCACGGGTCTTCTCCGGGGGACCAGGGCAGAAGCCGGTGCAGATAGTCGGCGCTGACCTTGTCGTTGCCGACAACGAGAATATCTCCCAGCGTTGCCGGCGGTCCGGGGTCTATGTCCACCTGCACGTCGAGTGTGCGCTTTTCCCGGTCCAGCAGGTAGCGTGTCGCCGTGATGGTCGCAAAGGGGTAGCCGCGCCGATGAAGTTTATCCGGCAGGCGTTCCACGGCGGCAAGAATGGTGTCGGCTACAGCCGGGCTGTTTTTATGAAGCTGGGCAATGGTGGGAGAAAAGTCAGGCGGCGGCAGCGGCTGGCGGACCGGGCTGCCCCACAGGGCGGATATGCCGCTGTAAATTGCCGTGCGGCTGGGATTGCGGATAGTATCAGGAATAACCGGTTCAGGAATATAGTTGATGCGTGTTTCGCCGATGGCATAGCGCGGCCCCGGCACAAGGCGCAGGGTCACTTTTGCCGGCCGGGTTTCCGTCTGCATGTCCAGAGATACGGTCCCGTCGTAATAGCCCTGGGCATGAAGGAGCTGCAGGGCCGTGGCCGCATCGCCGCGAGCCCGGCGCTCCAGCCCCAGCAGTCCGTCCGGCGGTTCGTCTTTCAGGCGCAGCAGATCGCTGACTTTTTCCATCTGCCCTTTAAGACTGCCGTCCGGTTTGCGTCCGTTGGAAGCTTCAAGGCGTATGGTCGTTGTATAGGGAACGGGTTCGGCCGGCCATACCGCGTCTTCTTCCGAAGATGCCGCGTCAGCCTTCTTGCCGGATTGCGTCGCCTGTTCGGCCAGCAGCCCGCAGCCCTGCAGCGTCATGCAACACAGCGCCAGCACGATAAAGAATATGCGAACCATCATGCTTGTGGTGATACCGTGAAAGCACCATCACCGCAAGCCGCAACGCGGCTGTCTCACTGTAAATTCGGTCTGTGAAAAGAACGTGACACCGTACGGAGACAGTCGTCTCTGGGGCAGGGACGGCGGGCGAAGACAAGGAAAGAGAGCGCGCCGGGATCCGCCTGAGAACGCCGTGACGGTATAAGGAGACACGCTCGCATATTTCGTTTCAGGGCGTTTTGCCTGTGAAAAGGGCGGAAGGCAAGGCGATTACGGCGTCGCCCGGCCCGAAGTGAGCGGAAAAACCGCGTTTTTTCCGCGAAACGACAGGCCGTACGGTTTGAAATGCGAAGCATTTCAAACTGAACATGCTTCAGGGGCTGGACTCATTATCAGATGTTGATTCCCCTGCATAGTTTCCTGTTCATGATATAAAAAATAAAACATCATTACAGGTTACAAAAAATCCATCTTTGCCCGTCAGCACATTATGCGCGGGTTTTGGGGAAAATGGAGGCGTTTGAGGGGGAAGAAACACCTTTTTGCCGCAAGCAGCGACCCGGCGGGCGGCCGCAGGCCGTGCCCGTCAGGC
>CAMBWG010000141.1 GCA_945871415.1 uncultured Desulfovibrio sp. | reverse complement strand
AGCGCCGCCCGGCCCAAAGTGAACGGAAAACACGTGCCTTTTCCGCGAAACGACCGGCCGTATGGCAGGCAGCGCACAGCGTTTCAAACTGAAAACGCTCAAGACGAACCGGGGGCCATCCCCCGGTTCGTCTGCGGACGAAAATCACATCGCGATGAGGCAGAACGCGCTACCGCTGATGCCCGGCGGCGTACGCCTCCCGGTAATGCTGCACCTTGGCCACATAAAAACGGGTCTCGCGCACGGGAAGATCCGTGGTCAGCACCCGGTAGAGTTCCTCGCTGGACAGGGCATTGATGGCCTCGGCGGCTTCTTCCCGCGTCTTGCCGAAAAAGCGCAGCAGACGATTGGGGCCCATGTTGTAGGCCGCCAGCATGCACAGCTCGCGGGAGCGGCGATCCTGCACGCCGCCGAAATAGCGCGTCAGTAAAATATGAATGTAGGCGGTGCCGTAGCGGATATTGATGTCCGGCTGACTGAGTTCGTCAAAGGACACGTCGCCCTTGCTGCCGTAGAGAAAACGGTGAATCTCGTCCCCCGCGGTGGTGGGCAGAAGCTGCATGAGGCCCATAGCCGAACGATGGCTGACAAGATCGATATTAAAGGTGCTTTCGCTGTGAATGATGGCGAAAACGAGATCGGGATTCAGATTGTAGCGGCGGGCGCTGTCTTCCACCAGCGCGCGATACCGGGAGGCATGGGCCAGCAGAGGACCGCCGGTGAAGATGGGCAGGGGTATCAGATCGTCAAAGTCCAGCTCGCCCACACGGGGTCCGGGCAGGGAATAGCCTTCGAGCAGGGCCTGAGCGCCCTGCCAGCGCAGGGGACGGCCGCGCATGTCCAGCGCCTCGCCGTAGCGCGCGGGCTGCCCGGCCACGAGAGCGGGCACGCTCATGCCGTCCATGCTGACCAGCGGCGCAAGGGAGGACGGGGGCGGCACGGTTCCGGCAAAACGCAGGGATGCCGCGCCCAGTTCGAGACGCACGCCGCGATCATCGAAGCTCACCACGGCGTCAGCGGGCGCGGGAGCCGTGTCGCCGGGCGTGCGCACGATCTGCACGGCGTCGCGGCGCACGGCCCAGACCCGCACGCCGTCGCCCATGCGCTCAATGGGCGGGGGCATGTCTTCCGGCCCGGCAACGGCCACGGAATTTCCGGCAGGGCGGCGCAATGAAACAAAGTCTTCCTGCGGGGGCACAAAACCGGCCAGCAGCCCCACGACCGTCGAGGCGCACGCCAGCGCGGCTCCCGCCACGACAAGAGTTCGGCGCTTCATAACTGTTTCCTCATTTCTGTTTCTTCTGTTTTTGCAAAAAGCATACCTCTTTTTTATTTTCAGAGCCTTCCGTCATGGAAAAACGCCGGACGCGAGACGGAGGCGCAGCGCCGCCCGGCCCGAAGTGAGCGGAAAGACCGTGTTTTTTTCCGCCAAACGACAGGCCGTATGATTTGAAATGCCGTGTTTTTCGATGCCGCATGCCGGAGCACAGGCGCCGCCGGGCGCAAACGGCGGGCCGGATGCCGCCGCGGCGTCAAAATACGGACACCCTGTTTTTCTCCCTGCCCTTGACCTGCCGCCGGAGAGGGTCTAGCCTTGGAAACGCGACGCCTTTTTCTCTTTTTTCCATGGCGTTGCCATACCAGGAAGGCTCCTCCGTGTCCCACAGCAAGACCTGCACCCGTGAAGATATCGCCCAGCTTCTGAAGCACGCCCCCCCGGAAATGCGTCAGGCTGTCTACGCGCTTTTCCTTTCCGCCAAGAAGTCTCTGGATCTCGGCTATCATCCCGAGGTGCGCGCAACGCCCATCAAGGGCTGGCGCTGCCTGTTGCAGCTGCTGGCCTCGGTGGCCGCCATGCAGACGGAGACGGAAGCCCTGCTGCGCGTGACCAGCGATCTTGTGGCCATTGCGGATCATATGGCCGTGCCTTCCGAAGTGCTGCGCCAGAGCGCGGAAATTCTGGTGCATGCGCTGCACGCCGATCTGTACGTCTGCCGCATGCGCAGCGAGGACGGCGAATGGGTCGTGCAGGCCGCGGCCCGCGCCGACGGCGCGGCCATTCCCATTGTCGCCCCCATGATGGAAGAAAGTCTGGTCCGCCATCCGGTAATGCGCGTCATTCAGGAAGGGCACGGCCGCTATGTGGTGTCCAACGACCTGCACGGGCTGGAGCGCGGCGGCGAAGCCTTTGACTGCGTCATCTACAAGTCCGGCTACCGCTCCCGTCTGGCCTTCATCCTGCGCGATCGCTTCGACAGACCCGCTTTCGGCCTGGTGCTGCTCTATACCGAGCGGGACTACGGCTTTGACGGCTACGACGCCCGTTTTCTCTCCAAGTGCGCCCGCATCCTCTCGCTGACCGTGGGGCGGCGGCTGGCCGTGGCCCGCGACACGCTGGAAAAGGCCGCCGGAGCCATGGCCCACTACGGCAACAACGCCCTGAACATCATGCGCAATCAGGCGGAATACTGCGGCGAGCTGGTGGAGGACATTGACGCCAACCACGCCCGCGCCCTGCGCCTGTGCCGCGAGCTGCTCGGCGAATTTCCCGAAGACTCCCGGGGCAAGCGGCTGGCCCTTGAGCTGGAAAGCGTCCTTGCCCGCACGGATCTTACCGAACTGGCCGGGCATCTCGGCGGCGTGCTGGAAGGCAATCGCCGCATGACGCGCATCATCAAGTCTCTCAAGAAATCCGTGGATCGTCCCCGGCTCATGCGTTACGCCCTCGGGCAGGACGTGCTGGAACTGGAAGACGGCAGCCAGCAGCAGGAATCCACCGTCACCCGGCCCTGATTTCGCAGCCCCGCCGTCCCCCGGATCGCGGGGCTGCGCCTCCGCCCACCGCCTTCCCCGGGATGCCCATGATTGCACGCCTCTTTCCCTTTCTGCACGACTTTTCCGACTACAGCCTTCGAGATTTCAAGGGTGACTTTCTGGCGGCCCTGACCCTGACGCCCATGGCCGCGCCGCTGGCCATGGCCTACGCCGTCATTGCGGGCGTGCCGCCGCAGTACGGCATTTATACCTGCATGCTGCCCGTCATCGTGGCGGCCCTCTGGGGCTCGTCGCGCTTTCTTGCCGCCGGGCCCACCAATGCCACGTCCCTTGTGCTCTTTTCCGCGCTCGGCACGGTTTCCGTGGCGGGCGTGCCCCTGCTGCAACTGCCCGAATCCGTCCGCATGAGCGTTATTTTCGGTATCGCCCTGTTCTGCGGCCTGATTCAGATATTCATGGGCCTCATGCGCCTTGGAGAAATTGCCAACTATATTTCCCATTCCGTCATGAGCGCCTTCGGCGCAAGCATGGCCCTGCTGATTGCCGCCGGCCAGCTTACGACCGTGCTCGGCATCGCCCCGCCGCAGACAGGCGGCTTCTTCTTTCAGATTGCCAATGCCGCCGCGCGGCTGGCGGAGCTGGCCATCAATCCATGGTGCCTGCTCCCCGCCGTCATGACGATTGTTCTCATTCTCTGGCTCCAGAGCATCTCCCGGCTGTTCCCCGCCACGCTGGCCGCGCTGGCCATAGCGGGCATCACCGCCGACATCTTCGATCTTGCGGCGCGCGGCGTGCCCATGATTGCCGATATTCCCGACATTGTGCCGCCTCTGTCCCTGCCCCCGGCCTTTGATTTCGACCTTGTGCGGGATCTCTTCTCCCCGGCGCTGGCCCTCGCCATCCTCGGCGGCGTGCAGTCGCTGGCCATCGGCAAGCAGCTTGCGGGCGTGCGCAACGACATTTTCGACGGCAGCCGCGAGCTCATCGCCCAGGGCCTCGGCAATATCGCCGCGGGCTTTACCTCGGGCCTGCCCGGCTGCGGCTCCTTCACCCGCAGCGCACCCATGATTGCCCTTGGCGCGCGCACCCGCATGGCCGCCGTTTTCTCCGGCCTCCTGAGCCTGCCGCTGCTCTATGTGCTTGCGCCGCTCATTTCCCATGTGCCCATGCCCGCCCTTGGCGGCGTGCTCATGCTCATTGCCGTGCAGACCCTCAAGCCCGCGGACATCCGTTTCTGTCTTGTGGCCACACGCACGGACCGCATTGTTTTTCTTGCCACCTTCTTTGCCACGCTGACCCTCGATCTGACGCAGGCCATTCTGCTTGGCGTCATCCTCTCGCTGGGCCTCTTCATCTACAAGGCCGCCCATCCCCGCGTGCACAAGATGTCGGCCTCCGATCCGCTCCTGCGCCCCCTGCCGCACGGTCTGCCTTCCGGGCTCGCCGTCTATTTCATCGAAGGCACGCTCTTCTTCGGGGCCATCCACGAGCTGGAACGCCGCCTTCACAGTGTGGAAGAAACGCCGCCGCGCGTGCTGATCCTGCATCTTTCCCGCGTCTTCTGGCTCGACGCCTCCGGCGCGCACGCCCTTGAACAGTTCATCGAGCGCTGCCACGCCCGCAGCGTGCCCGTCATTCTTGTCTGCGGCTGTCCGCAGGTGCGCGACATTCTGCAACGAACCGGCCTGCTCGACTACCTCGGCGGCGGCTTTGCCGCCGAGACCATCTACGAGGCCCTCGACTTTGGCCGTTCGCTCCTGCAGCATATTTCCTGTCAGGAGGACCGCTGCTATTTCCGCAGCGCCCCGGACGCAACCTCCAGCCCCGCCCCCGGAAAATCCGACGCATGATCGCCTCTCCCGCCCTGCCCCCCTGCCCCGGCCCGACGCCCGACGCCCTGCCCTTTTCCGCCGATGCTCCCTGGCTTGCGCCGCTGGCGGGCTACAGTGACCTGCCCTTCCGCCTGCTCTGCCGCCGTTACGGCGCGGCCGTCTGCGTGACGGAAATGGTCAGCGCCAAGGGGCTTGTCTACGGCAGTCCCGGCACCAGCGATCTTCTCCGCAGCGTGCCCGCCGATCAGCCGCTCGTCGTCCAGCTTTTCGGCGCGGAAGCCTCCTTTCTCGGCCGGGCCGCCGCGCTCCTCCGTGAAGCCGGTTACGGCTGGTTTGATCTCAACATGGGCTGTTCCGTGCACAAGGTGCTCAAGCAGGGCGCGGGCGCGGCCATGCTCCGCGATATCGACAACGCGCTCGACGTGGCCCGCGCGCTCATTGCCGCCGCAGGGCCCGGCCGCGTGGGCTTCAAGCTCCGTCTCGGCTTCGACGACGCGCATCACGTCTTCAGGGACCTTGCTCTGCGCCTTCAGGACCTCGGCGCGGGCTGGATAACCCTGCACCCCCGCACCGCCCGGCAGGGCTTCGGCGGCGTTGCCGCGCACGACGCCCTCGCGGAACTCGTCAGCGCGCTTTCCATTCCCGTCATCGCCAGCGGCGATCTCTTTTCCGCCGAAGACGGCCTTGCCTGCCTCCGCCGCACCGGCGTGCATACCGTCATGTATGCCCGCGGCGCGCTCCATAATCCCGCCATCTTTCAGGATCATGCCGAACTGCTCGCCGGACGCGCGCCCGTGCTCGCCGACGCCGCCCGCCTTGCCGCCGTCATCGCCCGCCATATGGCCCTGCTCCGCCGCTACGCCGCCCCGGACCACCCCGACGCCGCCGTCTGGAAAATGCGTTCCGTCGTGCCCCGCTACGTCAAACACCTCCCCGGAGCCAAAACCCTCCGCCTCGCCCTCTGCCGCTGCCACTCCTGGGACGACGTTACCGCCGCCCTCACCCAGACCCTCGGCCCCCTGCCCCCCGTCGAAGAAGAGAGGGAGGCGTAAGAGTTTTTTATTGGGGGGAAGGGAACCCCTTTCGCTGGCGCGCAAAGGGGTTCCCTTCCCCCCAAGCCCCCCATCCCTCCCCAAACGCGCTTTCTTCTGGAGGATAACGCGTTACGGAAACGCTGCCGCTTTCCTTTAGGCATCCGTCCCCGTTGAGGATCGATTCATTCCCTGTCCGTTTCCCCTCCTGCTCACACGGCTTCCCGCTGACACACCGCCCAGGTCTTCCCTTGCTCGTCGACTTTCTCTTGCCGCCGACACAACCACGCCCGACTTTTCCCTTTTCACCGCCCGACACAGCTACCCACGCAGATTTCCCCGCGGCAACTGAGCGCCCTTCGCAGAATTTTCTCTTTCTACCGCCTCCCGACACAACCGCGCCCGTCATCCCCCGCTACAGATGCCCTCCACCAAGGCTACGCCCTCCGCCCCCGCCGCTGATGCAGCGTGTCGCGGGCGCGAAGGCGATCCCGTGCGCCCGAAGGGCGGACGGAGCGCCGCAGCAGGCGCGGACATCACCCCGGCCACAG
>CAMBWG010000140.1 GCA_945871415.1 uncultured Desulfovibrio sp. | reverse complement strand
CGGTCATCGAGTGGCATGGTTACCGTATAGGCAAGGCTGTCCGCAAGACTTTTGACATCCCTCCCGGAGCCGACTACCTGACAGCAATGGTCATACTAACTGCCTGCTGAGAAAAGATTTTTTGATAGACTGGAGGGATGATTGCAGCTCGTGTGGGATATAAGCCCCGCTTTCCGCGGGGGTGGAATGGCAAGCCAAGCCGTGCCGACATGTGGATGGACTTCGGGCGGCATGAAATCTACTACAAACCAAGGGCTATGCGAAAGATGCGTCGCAGCATGTCAAAGGCCAGACGGCGGAATGATGCCGCTTTCATAGCCCTGGAATGGGATGAATAGCCAAAAGGGGCCGCGACTTGACCAGCGCGGCCCTTCGTCATGCCCCTCCGGATGGAGGGGGTCAAAGGAGTGACTTCTATGTGTAAAGCCCATCAGGCTTTCAAGCGATGCCTGCATCGAAGCAGCCGGCGCACGGTACGGCGGGAGCTGCTTCTCGTAAGGACCCGCAGGCTGGATGCGGAGAATGCGTCTTTTACGTCCTCATATCTGTATCGGCGCTCCGCTGATCCTTGGGAATTTGATTAAAATAATATTTTCAACAAGTTGCAACAAAAGACTTGCAACCTCCCGCCGAAAGAGCGAACACAGACTTACGCAAGGCATAA
The DNA here is from genome assembly GCA_945871415.1 of uncultured Desulfovibrio sp. Taxonomy (GTDB): domain Bacteria; phylum Desulfobacterota; class Desulfovibrionia; order Desulfovibrionales; family Desulfovibrionaceae; genus Desulfovibrio. The sequence goes on along the minus strand of CAMBWG010000140.1, from coordinate 5,547 downwards.
CGCAATAATCTTAGTGGGTTGTAAAAATGATTGACCGCAAGTTCGGCGTGGAGATGGAAATCGTGGGTATCAGCCGGGAACAGGCTTTGAGCGCGATGCGCGCCGTCGGGGTGGAAGTACAGAGTGAGCAGTACAACCACCAGACCCGCAGCCACTGGAAGCTGGTCAGCGACGCCAGCGTGCACGGCGGTTTTGAGGTCGTCAGCCCGGTGCTGGACGGCGAGGCGGGGCTGGAAGAGCTGCGCCGCGTCGCGACGGCTCTGGATGATATGGGCGCGACGGCCAATCGGACCTGCGGTCTGCATGTGCACATCGATGCCCACGGCCTGAGCGTGGAGGCCCTTCGGACCATCGTCAGCCGCTACGCAGCCCATGAGCAGGAGATCGATGCTTTCATGCCGCCGTCCCGCCGTGATAATTCTTATTGCGACACGTTGCGGCCTATGGTAGCGGATGCGCGTTTTGCTTCTGTGACGACGATTGAGGAACTGATAGTTCTCCAGCCCGGCCGCTACCATAAGGTTAACTTATGGGCCTATCGCACGCACGGCACCGTGGAGTTCCGTCAGCACTCCGGGACGGTCAATGCCGCGAAGATCGTCACCTGGATATGCTTCCTGCAGGACTTTGTCCGCGCATGCTGTGTTCCTCCCCGGGCTGCGGCAGCACCTGCCGCCGTGCGTGGTACGCTGGCGGCGCTGCTGGATATGCTGCGGGCTGGCGATGTGACGCTGGAAGCCATGACGGCCCGCTTCGGCTGGCAGCCGCATAGTGCGAGGGCCGCAGTTACCCGTCTGCGTCGTCAGGGACTCACCGTCACGTGGACGGGGACGGCCTACCACCTCGAGGAGGGAGCTTCCCAGAGCGTCGCCGGGCAGGACAATCTTTGGAGAGGCGTCTCCCCGCAGGTGTGCGATTTTTACCGCTGCCGGGCTGCCGTGCTGGCTGTCAGAAACTAAACAGGCAAGGGGGGGCTCCCCCCCTTGCCTTGGAGGAAGCATGATTCGAGTAAAGACCCCTAACGGTAAGGAAATCGAAGCCGCTACGCTGCACGATGTGGCTGTGCAGCTCTGGCAGATGGTCATGGTACCTGAGCCGACCCTCGAAGACTGGATGCGGGAAAATGCGGCCCGGGCGCAAGCCTGGGACGGCAGCGTCCTGCCCGTAGATTCTCCCGATGCGCATGTGCGCGCCATGATAGCCTGCGGCCACCTGGAGCTGCTTTCCCGCACGATCTAAAGCGCATCTTTTCTGTCAGTCTTTTCCGCCTCCCCTGCCCCCGGGGAGGCGGAAAAGACCGACAGGTATATTTCCCCTAAAAGGGGACCTCTTTTTCAGTATTAAAAGAAAGAGATTTTAGCTCGCTCTGAAGTTCTAATATTTTCTGCTGCGGCATTCGTAAAAAGGGGAGAATATCTAAAAGTATTTGCCGAATATGTTGTAAGCACTTTAAAAGACTTGTTACATTCATAGAACCTCTTTCAATATCTTTCAACATTTTTATATAATATTCTATAAGATACCTCTCTGCATACTCTTTCTGATTTTTAGCCACAAATGAATTGCCATTATCGCTCTGCTCAGATTTTTTCATTTCCCGAAGAAGAGTGAGAACCTCTTCAAGAAGTTCTCTATCTTTACGAATAGGTGTCTTGTGCGGTGGCTTCGCTTGTGCAGCCAGAATCCTGCGGACATCTTCTTCCAGCTGGGGCCATACTCGCTCAAACTGTCTCTCAAGCCGATCTTCAGAGACGGCTTGTGTCTCAAGTTTGGCATTTATAGCCTGCAACAACTTGTAAATATCATCTTTTGTGAAAGCCGTCGCCTGAAATTGCTGGAGAGGACCGGTCACATCCGTCGGTTGAAGATCGAACAATATCGGACAGACTTGAGAATGATCCTTGTTCTTCGAGATGGCCCCCGCTTCAAAATTCATCCAGCCGCTGCTGAGGTTTTCCCGTGTCACGCAAAAGATGCCGAATTTGGATTCTTCCAGCTCGCGTGCGATCTCGCTGCCCCAACGCTCACCCTTCTTGATATCTTCAGGCGTAAAATAAGGATGCACCGCCTGAAGCACATCGGGAATCCAATCCTTGAAGGCATTTCCAAGCTGCTGGCTCAATTCTCCGGACCAGCTGATAAAAATCTTCATATCCCCTCCTCCTTACGCTATTTTTCATTGCACTATCAGAGGTCTGTCTCCCGCCGTATACCATGGACAATTCCCGGCATGGATGCAGCCGACACTGTCCCTTCCGGGGCTGTGCCTTCCGGGGCTGCCGTCTGCCGTTCCAGCAGGGCTATGATGCGATCCTTTGCCCGGTGCAGCTCCTGATGGAGTTGCCGGTTCTCCCTCTGCAGCTCGATAAGCTCATTAACGCAATTTTCGTTTACATCGGCCGAGGCAAGTTCCTGCCGGGCCATGCCGGCAATATGCCCCAGCAGCGTGCCCCAGCTCCCGCCGCAGTCTCTGGCCATCTGCTCCGCCGCCTCGATGAGGCAGAGGGGCGGCACGGGCTGATCCGCCGGCGTCCCCAGCCCGATAAAGACCGGGCCTTCCTCAAAGTACAGCCATTGCCGTGAGATTCGGGGAAAAGCCTTCAGGATGGCGGGCAGCAGCGGCCAGAGCTTGTGCTGGCGTTCCGTCTTAAGGTAACCCGCCCAGGTTGATTGCTTCAGGCCCAGCGCATGTGCCATCGCCGTATCGGATATCTGCATGAGATCAGCGCATTTCTTGATACGCTCGTAAAGCTCCATCTTTTTCTCGCTTAAAAATCGCATTTTATATTGACTGCAAACCCAAAACTCGATAACGATATCTTATCACTTCTTACCAATCTTTAACGGCTTTTTTAACAGGAGGTCTTTTGCATGGCAATGACACGGCAGCAGATGATCCGACGATGGATGTATCTTCGCGGCCTGACGTACAGGGATTTTGCCGAGCGTCTGGGAGTCTCTACCGCCGGGGCATACCTGCTGCTGCACCGGGATATCATTCCTCAACACCGCTATGACTCGCTGCGTGCTCTGGGCGTGCCGGTGAAGCTCCTGCCCGCCCCCAGACCAGTAAAAAGAGGTTTTCCCTGCGATGAGGCTACAAAGCAAACAGACGCGAGTCACGCTACTCTGGCGGAAAAGGTAGCGTCATGAGGGACTATCCCAGCTATCCCAGCGTGACCGCCGTCGTGAGGGAGGTGGTCAAGCACGCGGGCAACGGCGTGCCGGCCAAGCAGGTGGCGGATACCGTCGGCCTTCCGTACCAGACCTTTATGGCCCAGCTCGGACGCCGCTCCGGACACAAGCTGGATGCCGACCTTCTGCTGCCTCTGATGCAGATCACGGACTGCTGTGCGCCGCTGGAGTTGATGGCGGTCGAAATGGGCGGCGTCTTTGTGCCGCTGCCGGATGCCCGGCATCCCGTGTGGACGGTGCAGCGGCAGTGCATGGACTCGGTGAAGCGGTTCGGAGACCTGATGCAGCGGGTAGCCGAAGCGATGGAAGACGGCAGCATAGACGAGGGCGAGCGGCACGAGATTCTGCGCTGCGGTCGCGAGACGCAGGTAGCCATTCTATCCCTGCTGCACGTGGTGGAGCGTGAAGCGAAAAAACAAAGAGCCCCCGGTCCGATGCAGCGGATCGAGGGCCCTGTCTCCAGATGGAGTGCGAGATGACCAAAAAATATTCCAGCACCTGTTCCCGTGTCAAGATCGACAAGACAAAGGCAGGCGCCTTCCTGCGCGAGATTTGCGCCCGGGCCGAAGCAACCCTGCCGGAACCCCCGCTGACAAGCGTATACGGCATCGTCATCAGCTCCGACGGCAACGGGCGAAAAATCGTCATCGGGATGCTTGGGCAGGCTACCGTCGAGGAGATCGTCCTTTCCCTGTCTCAGGCCAGAGACGACATGCTCCGCCTTTTGGCGGAGCAGGGTATTCCGCCTGCCATGACGCACTAAGCCGGGCGTGGGCCGCGCATACCTCACCACGCGGAAAGAGGTCGAAGTGGAAAATGTCTTCTGCCTCCGTTTGCAAAAGCGGATATCTTCGTCGGCGTGCAGCGCCATCGTCTGCGCGCTGGCCACGTCGGCCGACCTGCGCTGCTGTCTGCGCTGCCCGCGCGGGCAGGAACTGGCGGAATCCTGCCCCTTTGACGACCGCAGGCGCGCCGCGCGCCATGCCACGCAGAACGCGGAAGAGTGTCTGCGGGCAACGTTGAGGTATGTCGTGCCCCGCTATGCGCAGGACAAGTCCTTCAGCCTCCGCTTTCTGCAGGTGGTGGCGGGTAATCGGTGCGGCTGGACAGGGCGGGCCGAAACGCGGGCCAGAGCGGCCTCAGCCGTAGGGCTGACCGTGCGGGAACGCCCCTGGGCTGTAGTCCGGGACAAAGCTCTGGCCGACTTCATTTTCTGAGGTATCTTATGAGCCGCTTTACCATCGTCATCTGCAATCTATGCGGGCAAAAGCTGACTGGACACCGGCACTGGCCCCGCAGGCGCGATCTGGAGCGTCTGGGCTGGGCCGTTTTGGAAGACGACTGTCACTACTGCCCCGAATGCCGGAAGGAGGTCGAACATGCAGCAGGACGCCAGAGTCGTAGTCATCACTCCGGAAGAGCTGCGGGAGCTGGTGGCGACATCCGTGCGCAGGGCAGTATCTGAAGCCCTGCGCGACGTGCGTGACGGCAACGGCAAGCACGTCATGACCGAGGCCGAAGCAGCGGCATACCTTGGCTTTGCGCCCAATACCCTGCGGCAGTGGCGAGCTGAGGGCGTCGGCCCCCGCTATTCCAAGCCCGCCGGTTCGGCCGTGCGTTACAGCCGGAAGGCTCTCGACGAATGGCTGGACCGGGGGACTCTGGCTACCGCCGCTCATTCCCTGCGAGGTTGAGGATGCGGCTGATGCGTTCCCCGCTGTCCCTCTTTTCGTCGCCCATCAGGTGCGTATAACGGCGACTCATCTCCAGAGAGCTGTGTCCCAGCAGCTCCGCAATCATGGCCTGGCCGGCTCCCGAGCTGGCCAGCCAGCTGGCATAGGTATGTCTGAGCGTATGAAAAACTACCCGCTGCCGCCTGTCCGTAATCTTCGCGGTACTCGTGCCGTCACGGCAGAGATCATTCAGGCCGAGCGCGTCCACGGCGCGCGCGAAAGTATCGGATACCTGCGCCATGCGTCCGCCGTGCCGTGCCGGAAAGACATAGTCCTCCGCAGGCCCGGCGGAAAGCCCGGCCAGTTCCGCCACCAGCTCGGGCGTGAGGTAGGCATGCCGTGCTTTGCCATTCTTACTCTCCGCGACGTACAGCGTCCCCTGCCGCAGGTCGATGTCCATGCGGCGCAGGCCAGCTATCTCTCCGAATCGCAGCCCGCACTGCAGACTTATGAGCGCCATCAGCCAAACCTGATGGCTGCGGCGCTTCAATTCGGCAAGAAGGGCGCGCGCCTCTGCCGGCTGAAGGAAGCGTTCGCGCCTGTTGTTGAGCTTCGGCAGCGAGATACTCTCGAAAGGCATTTCTCCAGAGTACAGTGCCCATGCCGCCATTCTGCGCAT
>CAMBWG010000139.1 GCA_945871415.1 uncultured Desulfovibrio sp. | reverse complement strand
CCCCCCCCCCCCCCCCCCCCCCCCCCCCCCCCCCCCCCCCCCCCCCCCCAAACAACTTACGAATGCGGAGGGGTTCCCCTTCCCCCTCAATCCCAAACGCCAGCCTTCCCCGGCTACGATTCAGCGGGGATGACGGCGATCTCCTGTTTGGCGGCCCAGAGGCCGATATCTTCCCGGCGTATGGCGGTGGCCATGAGTCCGGGGAACTGATCCGGCGTGCAGGCAAAGGAGGGAATGCCGAGGGCGGCGAGCTTTGCGCCGAGGTTTCTGTCGTAGGCGGGCGCGCCACTGTCGCTCAGGGCCAGCAGAGTGATCATGGTGACGCCGGATTCCTTCATTTCCGCAGCCTGTTGCAGAAGCTCTCTTTCCACGCCGCCTTCGTACAGGTCGGAAATCAGCACGAAGATGGTGTTGCGCGGTTCGCGGATACACTGACGGCAATAAGAGACGGCGCGGTTGATGTCCGTCCCGCCGCCGAGCTGCACGCCAAAGAGGATATCCACGGGATCGGTACAGGAATCCGTCATGTCCACCACGGCGGTATCAAAGAAGACAATCCGCGTCGCCACGGCCGGCAGGGACGCCATGACAGCGCCGTAAATACCGGAATAGACGATGGATTCAGCCATGGAACCGCTCTGATCGACGCACAACACGACTTCCCGCTGCACACGGCGGGCCTTGCGGCCGTAACCGATGAGCCTGTGCGGGATAATGGCGTGATACTCTTCCTGCCAGTGCTGCAGATTGGCGCGGATGGTGGCGTTCCAGTCTATTTCCGCATGCCGGGGACGATTGTTGCGCGTGGCGCGATCCAGCGCGCCGGAAACGGCGGAACGCAGAGGTTCTTCCAGCCGCTGCATCAGCTCGTCCACGACGCTGCGCACCACCTGCCGGGCGGTGGCCTTCGTTTCCTCGGGTATGACGCCGCTCAGGGACATGAGCTCCGTCACCAGCCGCACGTCCGGCTTGACGGACGCCAGCATCTCGGGATTGAGCAGCAGAGCCTTGAGATTGCGCCGCTCCAGCGCATCCTGTTGCAGCAGCTGCACCGTGGATTCCGGGAAATAGGCGCGGATATCCCCGAGCCAGCGGCTCACGGAAGGCACGGAATCCCCATAGCCGCCGTGCCGCTCCTTCTCTCCGCCGCCGTAAAGAAAGGCGAGCGCCGCATCGCGCTTTTTATCTTCCGCCGAAAGCGGGCATTGGCACGCGTCGCCGAGAACCAGCCGCCAGCGCCGCACGCGTTCCTGTGCCGTCGTCATTGCGCCACCTCCTGCAAGCCCAGTATGCAGCGGAATAAGGGAGAAATGAGCCCGGGCCCCGGGGCCCCGGCCCGTACCGGAGATGCGGCTTCTTCCCCGGAGACCGGCGCGTCTGCTTCCGGCTCGGGCATTGTCCGCGCTTCCTGCGCCGCCCGTTCGCCAAGGGAGCGACGCTCCGCCTGCGAGGCATCGGCAAAGATTCGCCGCAACAGGGGCAGAACATACAGAAAGGCGTCCTCCGAAAGGTCGCACAACCAGGAGTCCACCACATGCCAGAGCACACTGTCATGCAGCAGGATAAGCGTATTGCCTTCAAGAAAACCCGTCAGCCAGTCCGCGGCATGCTCCGCTTCTTCTCCCTGAGACAGAGCAAGCGACAGCTCCCGTTCCACGGTATCCGCCGTCATATGCCGGGCATCCACAAGCAGACGCACGGCCTGCCCCCGGAGCAGCGGGTGCACGGCCTGCAGTCCGACAAGCCGCAGCAGCGTCTCAAGCCATGAGGCAAAGTAGGCGCTCTTGTCGAGCAGCCGCAAGGCCGTATGCACTTCGTTGACGGCCTTCCCCAGCGTGCGGGCGAGATCGGTCTGAATACTCATGCAGGCCCACGGCAGGGCCAGCAGCGCACGCGGCAGCAGACCGGCAAGCACGCTTTCGACAATTCCCCTGTCGAACTGCCGCACGCCGCCGTAGCGCAGCACGTCCACAAGCGGCGGCACGGCCGCCAGCAGCTGCAGACAATCGCGGCTTTGCGCGGCCCGATCTTCCAGCGCCTTCAGCAGCGGCGGCAGCAGAGCCGGCAGATTGACGAGCAGCGTTTTTTCAAAAAGGCGGGCAAGCTCCGCCGGTTCAGCCCCGGCGGCACGTTCGGCAAGCAGCGATGCCAGCGCCTGCGGCACATCCTTGCCCCGGCGGCTGGCCTGCACGACGGCAAGCGCCGCTTCAGGCGTCCAGCTTATGCGCCAGGCCTCCTTGAACGAACCCGTCCCCCGCGCGCCCGCGGTATCAATGACGCCGAAACCGATTTCCAGCATATCCAGCCGATGGAGGAAGATGCTGCGCTCCGCATCCAGCGGCTTGCGCAAATCGAGCCTCAACGTCTTTTCCTCGGCGGAAAAGGCGATGCGCAGCCGCTTGACCTCCCGGAAAATATCCCGTTGCAGCGGCGCGGCGGGCGCTTCCGGCGGCAGAGCGCCGATGGCCTCGCCCACAAAGAGCCTGCGCCGTATAAGGCGCAGACGCGCATCGTCGCCCATGCAGATTGTGGCGCACAGGGCTTCGTGCAGCTCTTCCAGACCGGGAAGCGATCTTCCCCGCAATCCGGCGAGCCCTTCCGCCAGACGCACGCTCTCAATCAGATGCGCGGGGGAACAGTCCAGCCCTTCTTCGCGCAGGAGCTGGGCGGCCCGATGCAGCCAGCGCGCCGTGCGATCCGGCTCCGAGCCATGATGCCAGAGAAATTCATACCATGCCGGAGAGGGAACGCCCGCCGCGTAACCGTCTTCCACGGCAAGGTTGGCATAACTCCAGAGCGACCAGGTAGCTTCGACCTTTTCCCTGGGCAAACCCTTCAGCAGGGCCGCGTCTTCCCTGGCCGGAGGCAGATGTTCCAGCGCGGGCACATGCCATGCCCCGCAGACAACGGCAATTTTCTGATAGCCCTCTTTCCGCGCCCGCCGCAGACAGGTCCGCATGGCGGCTTCCCGCAGGGCTTCGCGCCGCGCCCGCCGTCCTTCCGGCTCCGGACTCTGCTCGCGCAGTTCGCGCATCATAAGCGCCACGGCCTCGAACAGCTCCGTGTCGTCCAGACGTTCCTCCACAAGGGCGGACCACCAGGCTTCCCCGTCCTCGTACCCGGCAAGCTGCCCGAGCCTGCGGAACGGATCGAGACGCAGCAACTCCTCAGCCGCGTTGTCTGCCGCATCCCGCGCAACTGCCGCGGCTTCCGCTTCCCCGGCTACTTCCGCGTCCTCGTCGTCAGGGAGTTCCGGTCGGGGCTCGTCAGCCGCGGCCTGTTCCGCCGCAAGGCGATCTTCCTCCTCCCACGCCTTTTCCAGAGCAAAATACTGCGCCAGCGGCAAATCCATGCAGCGCAGCGGAATCCCCTTCCGTACGGCGTACAAGGCGGCCTGCCATTCAGGAGAAAAGACCGCATAGGGATAAAACACCGCCCGACGGGGATCGGCCTGCGCATAGATCAGCAGGGCTACCGGCGGTTCCATGCCTTCCCGGGTAAAGCTGAAGAGCTCTTCCGCCTCGGGCGGCCCCTCCAGCAGCAGACAGTCCGGTTCCCACGCGTGCAGCGCCCGGCACAGGCTCCGGGCGCTGCCGGGGCCGTGATGCCGTATGCCGAAAATCCGTACTTCGGCAGCCATGCCCGCTACTCCGTATCCCGGCAGGCCCGGTAAAGATCATTCCAGTTGTAATGCTGATTCACGACCCGTTCAAGATACTCTTCCCAGACGATGGCATCCTGCACGGGATCTTTGATGACGGCCCCGATCAGACTCGACGCCACGTCCCCGGCCCGCACGCTCCCGTTGCCGAAATGCGCCGCCAGCGCCATGCCGTTGGTCAGTACGGACACGGCTTCCGCCGGGCTCAAAGAGCCGGAAGGCGTCTTGAGGCGCTGCTTGCCGTCCTCGGTGCAGCCTTCGCGCAGCTCCCGGAAAATACGCACCACGCGCCGCACTTCCTCCAGCGCCGGAGGCTCGGCGGGCAGGGCCAGATTGCGCCCCATTTCCGCCACGCGCTTGCTCACAATGGCCGTTTCCTCTTCCTCCGTCGCCGGAACCGGCAGCACCACAGTATTGAAACGGCGTTTCAGCGCGGACGACAGTTCGTTCACGCCCTTGTCGCGGTTGTTGGCCGTGGCGATGATATTGAAACCGCGCAGCGCCTGCACTTCCGTTCCCAGCTCGGGAACGGGAAGCGTTTTTTCGGACAGAATGGAAATCAGCGTATCCTGCACGTCAGCGGGAATGCGCGTCAGTTCTTCCACGCGCGCAATGCGCCCTTCCTGCATGGCGCGCATGACGGGGCTGGGCACCAGCGCGTCAAACGAGGGGCCGTGCGCCAGCAGTTCCGCATAGTTCCAGCCATAGCGCAGCTGCTCCTCGCCCGTTCCGGCGGTACCCTGCACAATGCGCGTGGAATCCCCGCTGATGGCCGCCGCAAGATGCTCCGAGACCCAGGATTTGGCCGTGCCGGGCACGCCGTACAGCAACAGCGCGCGATCCGTGGCCAGCGTCGCCACGGCCACTTCAATCAGGCGGCGCGAGCCGATATATTTGGGGCTGATCTCGAAGCCGTCCTCCAGCGTGCCGCCCAGCAGATAGGTGCACACCGCCCGGGGGGACAACTCCCAGTGTTCGGGACGCGGATACGTATCCTGCCGCTTGAGAGCCTCCAGTTCCCCGGCGTAGAGCTGCTCGGCATGCTGACGCAGAAACTCGCTTGCGGGCGTTTGTTTCTCCATGATGTTTCTCCTTCCTTATGCTTTTTCCGGGGAAAGGGCCGTTGTTTCCGCTTTCTGTTCGAGCTGCGCGCGAAAGGCCCGTATGTCTTCAAGTTCCTGCCGCTCCTTCTCGAACAGGGAAGCGTCCGGCAGCAGAAGCGCCTGTGCAAGTTGTTCCAGCGCATCCAGAGGCATTTTCCAGGCACAATGATACAAAAGCGACGTCGTGTCGTACGCGCCCGAAAATTCTCCATACGTCCAGTCGTCGAAGGTCTCGGGAGCGAAGTCGCTGAAGGCGTCGCTCCACAGGGCCGTAAAGCCTCTCTGCCAGTAGATGTTGAAAACCGTATTCTTCCCGTCGGCGGCCGTCTTGAAGAGAGATTGTGCCCGCCTGCCGATGGCGGCGACATACTCGCTCCAGCGTTCCCGCGACAGCGGAAAACGCGCATGGAGCAGCATCGGCGCGGCCAGCGCATCGCAGACCCTGGGGTTGAGGGCGGCCGCAGCGGAGGCGTCCCGACCGGACGCCACCTCCCGCAGCAGGCGTGACAGCCAGTCTTCGATCTCTTCCCGCGGCAGCATGGCGGCCGCAAGCGTCCCTAAAGAACTCAGGCCGGACGGGACGGCCGTGCCCGACGCCGCCTCCAGCGCCGTTTCCAGTCCGACGCGCAGCCAATCCTTTCTGTCCTCCAGAAAAATGCGCATGGTCAGAGGCTCCAGCTGGGGCTTGCCCAGAAGAAACGCCAGCAGCTCCCTGCAATTCTTGCCGCTCCGGGCAAGCCATACGTCAAGGGGACAGACCGTCAGACAGACATCCTCCGACAGCCCCTTCGTCCATTCCTGTTCCGCCTCTCCCGGCGTCAGTACGAGTTTCCTGTTTTTCCAGGCAAAAACATCCCCCCCGGCCATTTCCCGGGCAAACCGGCTTTCCGGCAGCAGACTCAGCAGGACCCTTACCGCATAGCGCACGTATTTATCGCTTTTTTTCCGGCAGCATTCTTCCAGCAGGGGGAGATCCTCCGCCGACAGGCCGATACGCAGATCGTACAGCAGCTCCCTGTGTTTCGCGAACTGCTCCAGCAGCAGCGGCGCGGCCAGCTCCCGCCCCGCCCGCGGATCCTGTGCGCGCAGACGCCGCAGCAGCAGACGGCGCACGCCCGGCGACGCGTCTTCCCATGCCGGGGCATTCTCCTCGGCGGCCCGCTTCGCAGCTACGGTTTCACAATTGGCAAGCAGGCGCTGCCATGCGGGATTGTCCCGGCAGAGCTGCGCCCCTGTCCGCCCCAGCACAGGCCAGATGTCGTCATGGCGTCCCGATGTCGCCCACTGCACCGCCTCGGGCAGGAACACCGCAGGCAAACGCCGCCCCTGCCAGCGCAGCCAGGCCAGCACCTCATGCGGATGGCGGCTGACAAACAGCGCCCGGGGATCGGGCCCCTCGGGCAGATGTTCCTCCAGCGCCGGAGGCAGTTCTTCTCCCGGCTGCGGCAGCGTCTGTTCCAGCGTCTG
>CAMBWG010000138.1 GCA_945871415.1 uncultured Desulfovibrio sp. | reverse complement strand
CATTCTCTGGCAGTGGCAATATCCTTTTTCACGCCCTCGCCGCCTTCATACATAAGGCCGAGGATCATTTGCGCATGGGTGTCGTTTTGTGCCGCGGCCATTTCAAACCACTTGCGGGCTTTGGCATAGTCCTGTTTGGCGTCCTTGCCGCTGTAGTACAGTAAACCAAGATTGTACTGAGCGTTTTTGATACCCTTGTTTGCCGCCTTTTCCCACAGCTCGCGGGCCTTATCGACATCCTTCGTTACGCCCTGGCCGTGGAAGTACAGCAGGCCGAGGCTGTAGTTGGCCATAGGATCTCCCTGGGCGGCGGCTTTTTCAAACCATTTGCGGGCCTCGACATAGTCCCGCGGTCCGACTTCGCCGTTGCTGAGCATGATGCCGAGAACGTTCTGCGCTTTCACGTGTCCCTGTTCCGCGGCTTTCTTGAACCATTCAAAGGCTTTGGCCTTGTCCTTCGGCACGCCGACGCCCTTGCCGTAAATGACGCCGAGCCGGTATTGCGCCGTGGCGTCTCCTTCTTTCGCGGCTTTTTCTATGCGGTCGATGCCTTTTTGTATCTGGGCTTCGGAGAGTCGATCGGGGGAAGCGCAGAAGGAATCCGTGCAGAAGCACAGCGGAGCCATGAGGCACAGAAGAATCAGAATAACTTTCATGGTGACTCCTTTTTTATTCATGAGAGCATGTTGCCTTGAAAAAGGCAGGTTGAGACGCCAGCGTTTCAAGCTGAAGCTGTAGAGCGTTTCACCCTTAAAAAAGCGTCCGGCGGACGTGCGCGAAATAGGGGACGGGGAGCGCGCATCGCCGCCCGGCCCGAAGCGAGCGGAAAACCGTACTTTTTCCGCTCGCTTCGGGCGAAAATGCTCTACTGGCCGTTCACTCGTTCCAGAGCCTTGCAGGCCTCCCTGAAGCCGCGCTTGCACGCCTTGTCGTACCATTCTCTGGCGACGGTAAGGTCCTTTTTCACTCCCTCGCCGCCTTCATACATAAGGCCGAGGACCATTTGCGCATGGGTGTCGTTTTGTGCCGCGGCCATTTCAAACCACTTACGGGCTTTGGCATAGTCCTGTTTGGCTTCCTTGCCGTTGTAGTACAGTAAACCAAGATTGAACTGAGCGTTTTTGACACCCTTGTTTGCCGCCTTTTCCCACAGCTCGCGGGCCTTATCGACATCCTTCGTTACGCCCTGGCCGTGGAAGTACAGCAGGCCGAGGCTGTAGTTGGCCATAGGATCTCCCTGGGCGGCGGCTTTTTCAAACCATTTGCGGGCCTCGACATAGTCCCGCGGTCCGACTTCGCCCTTGTTGAGCATGATGCCGAGAGTGTACTGCGCCTTTGCATGTCCCTGTTCCGCGGCTTTCCGGAACCATTCAAAGGCTTTGGCCTTGTCCTGCGGCACGTGGAAGCCCTTGCCGTAAATGACGCCGATCCGGTATTGCGCCGTGGCGTCTCCTTCTTGCGCGTTTTTTTCTATAATGCCGATGCCCTTTTGAATCTGGGCTTCGGAGAGATTATCAATGGAAGCGCAGAAGGAATCCGTGCCGGAGAGCAGCGGCGTCATGAGGCACAGAAGAATCAGAATAAGTTTCATGGTGACCCTCTTTTTTAAGTAAAGGTGCATGCGGGCGGGAGCGTCCCCTTTGCTCCCGGCAATGTCGCATGATGTCCCTGAAAAAGCTTCAGACCGTTTTGCCTTTGAAGAAGGCAAAACTCGGGGCGGCGGACAGCGTCGTCCGGCTCGGAGCGGGCGGAAAAAATGTGTTTTTTCCGTAAAACGACAGACCGTATGATTTGAAACACACAGCGTTTCAAATTGAAATTATTCTATACTCCCGATGCCGCCCGACGACGATTTGTGTCCCGGAGCGGCGGTTCGCCGAAGATGCGTTTATATTCTCTGTTGAACTGGGTAATACTTTCATAACCGACGGTAAAGGCGGCATCGGAGACGCGTTCGTTTTCAAACAGCATGAGACGACGGGCCTCATGCAGGCGCAGCTGTTTCTGATATTGCAGCGGGCTGAGGCCCGTCAGCAGCTTGAAGCGGCGGTGCAGGTTGGCCGTGGACATATTGACGCGCTGCGCCAGAGAATCTATCCGCAGCGGCATTCTGTAATTGGCGCGTATCCAGTTGACGGCCTGCACGACCTGATTGTTCCGTGTGCCGGGCGTATTCAGACGGCGGAGGATGTCTCCGTGCGGGCTCACGAGCAGCAGGTAATGCAGCTCACGCAGCATCAGAGGCGCTCTAATGGATATCTGTTCCGGTTTTTCGAGAAGGTCCAGCATGCGCAGGAAAACTTCCAGTATCTCGGGATCGGTATCGGCAATGGAGACGCCCGCGATATGTTCTTCCGGCGAGTCTTCGACCGACGGTTGCATTTCTTCCACCAGCGAGGCGATCAGGGCGCGATCCAGATAGATATACAGGAACAGAAAAGGATGTTCGCGCGAGGGATTTTCCACGTGGGAGGTTATGGGCACGTCAATCCCGGAGACAATGCTCTGTCCCTCCGTATAGACGTATTCCCGCCCGCCGATGACGGAATGCTTTGTCCCCTGCACGACCAGCCCCGCAAGCGGTCTTTCGAAGCAGCTTTCAGAAGCTGCGGCATCATCCCGGCGCGCAAGGAGAAAGTCATTTATGGCCGTTTCCTGAATGCACGGCCTGTCCAGACAGTTGAGCAGCCTGTGCCGGATTTCTTCATGCAGTTGTGCTGTTTTCTGCAACGGTGTCACCATGCCCTTAGGGTTGGAGCATATTGCCTTTGGAAAAGGCGGAATGCGAGGCGGCGGCACAGCGCCGTCCGCTCCGAAACGAGCGGGAAAACCGCGTTTTTTCCACGAAACGACAGGCCGTATGGTCTGAAATGCAACGCATTTCAAACTGAAAATGCTTTCTCCCGCACCCCCTGAAAAAGCGTGCTGGGAAAGGATGGGGGGCTTGGGAGGAAGAGTCCTGCCTTTCGCAGCGCAGCGAGAGAAGGCGTTCTCATAGTCCTCTTGCGCCGGCAGCGACCGAAGGCGGCCGCAGGCCGTGCCCGTTGCGACGAAGGAAGCTACGGGCATCGACAGCAGAGATGAGGGGGCCCAAAAAAACAAGGTTAGGCCATATGCTATGCGGCGCTGTTGCTTTCGGCCTGCGAGGCCCGGTGCAGATCGGGGAAGCGCCGCAGCGCGAAAATATAGAGCGCCAGACCAATGCAGGGGAGCAGCGCCAGTGCGAGAAAGGCCATTTCGTAGCTGAAGTGATGCGCGATAAAGCCTGCATAGGTATGGCTCATGGCAGCGCCGATACCGTGCACCACCATAACGAAGCCGAGTCCGAGATTGATATGCCCGGAACCGCGCAGCAGCCGGGCCACAAGACCCGGCATGGCCACGCCGAGCGTGCCGTTGCCGATACCATCCAGAATCTGCACGGGAAGGATGACCCATTCGCTGCCGTATAGTCCGGCGATCAGCCCGCGCACGGGCAGCACGCAGAGCGCAAGCAGGAAGAGGACGCCGTAGCCCCTGCGCACGGCCAGACGCGAGGCCAGCAGTGCCGCGCCGATCATGGTTGCCTGCGCCACAATGACGGTGGCGGCCGTGTACAGGGCGGGATTGCTGCCGAAACGGGTTACGGCGGACTGTCCGAGCAGAGGCAGCATGGCCGCGTTGCCGAAATGGAACAAACCTACTGTCAGAGCGACGGCCCAGAGCGAGCGGGGAGGAAATCCCCTGCGACCTGTCAGGGGCGGACGTGAAGTGTCGGCATCCAGACCGCGCGCCACCTGATGATCAATCTGTTTACCGTTGATGCCCAGCACCGCCGCAAAACTGAGGGCGGCCATAACTGCCATGACCCAGAACACGCCCACAATGCCGCAGTAGAAGCCCACCAGACCGCCGAGCGCGGCGGACGTGGCATTTCCGGCATGGTTCCAGGCTTCGTTGATACCAAGACGGGCGGGCAGACCGGCCTGTCCCACCAGCCCCAGCGTAACGCCCGAGATGAGCGGGCCGACGGCAGCACCGGCAATGGCCTGCACGCAGCGGGATACGCCGACGGCCAGAGGAGCGGTGGAGAGAAAGAACGCGCCGCAGGCAAGGGTGATGAGAACGGCGGAGCAGGCCAGCAGGCAGCGTTTGGCGCGGGTATGGTCCGTCAGGGCGCCCAGAGGAGCGGCGCACAGCAGAGCCACGGCGTCACCGAGGCTCATGATGATGCCGATCTCGTCGGCCGTCCAGCTCTGCTGTTGCAGATAGACGCCCAGAAAGGGGCCCAGGCCGTCGCGTACATCCGCCAGACCAAAGCAGAGCAAAGAAAGAAACGCAAGCGAACGTGTTTTGTCTTCCATAAGAGAGGCGGGAACTGGTTTTGCGGATTCGGGAAGCCGGGGCTTTGCGTCCCCGTGTGTCTTTGTCTTGCTGATAGAGCGTGTTGTGGTAACACGCGAGGCGGCGGCACAGCGCCGCTCGGCCCAAAGTGAGCGGAAAAGCGTGCTTTTTCCGCGAAACGACAGGCCGTATGGTTTGAAACGCACAGCGTTTCAATCTGAAAATGCTCTAAAAAGAGCCGGGGAAAGGGGAGCCTCTCGCAGATGCAGGGAGGGGTCCCCTTCCCCCGGCACAGGGAAAGGATGGAAAGACCTGACTATGCCGCGGTTCCGGCATTCTGGAGAGAGGCGTTCCCCTGTTCGAGGCTCGCATCCATGTCCAGGAACTCACCGAAGGTTTTAGCGGCAACCGCGCCGTTGAGCAGACGGGTATATTCGCCGTCATACCGAGGATCGGCGGCCAGTTCCTTGGCGGCGGCTTCAGGAGTCTTTCCGGCGGCATAGGGACGATCACAGATCATGGCGGAGAAGCTGTCCGCAACGGCTGTAATGCGTGCTACGCGGGAGATGCTCTTATCCTTGATGTGCTGCGGATAGCCGCTGCCGTCCATACGCTCGTGATGCTCGAAGCAGGCGCGGATCATTTCTTCCGTGGCGCCGTCGAGTTTTTGAATCAGTTTCGCGCCGGCCAGCGCATGCAGCTCCATCTTTTCGCGTTCTTCCGTCTTGAGCGGTCCCTTCTTGTTGAGGATGAAGGGCGGAATCTTGCCCATGCCCACATCGTGCACAAGCAGCGCCACAGCCATGCTGTCAAAGTCCTTGCGGCGGACTTCCTGCGTGCTTTGCAACCAGAGCCAGAGGCCGATGCAGAAGGTGTTGAGAGCGTGCCGCGCGGGCTCGTTCTTGCGGAAGAGGCGGCGGCAGAAGCTGTTGATGCGGTGCTTGTCCTCGGTGATGTACTGCGTGACGACAAGCGCGTCGTTATACAGCGGCTCAAAGAAGGGACGGACCGGCTGATCGTAGAAGTTGGTATAGCGCATGACCAGCGCACGAATGCAGATATCCGCGATTTCAGCTTCCTTGAGGTTCTGATCCTGAAGGACAAGATCCAGCTGTTTGACGATGTGACGCGAATAGATGGGGTGATCCGAACGCGAGACGAACAGACAGCCTTCGTCGCAGAGGTTGAAGATTTCCTCGATCTTCTCGTTGCTCAGGCGCTCTCCCTTGCGGCTCACGGGAGCAAGCACGGCGATATCTTCACGAAAGGCAAAGAGATCGACAGGATGCCTGTACTTGGGGAAGCTCTCGAGGATTTCGCGGCTGATCTGATAATATTCTTCGTTGATATTCTGAGGAACTGCGCGGGTCATGGATGTGTCCAGGGTTATTTCCAGTAGATTTTGACGAGGTTTGTACCTCTGGGCGTCGCCTTGGAAGAGCCGGTTTGCTGGCCTGCCGTGATGACGGCGCTTTCGCCGGGGGCGATGGCGTCACAGTTGGCAATGAAATGCTCTGCGCGCTCAAGGTGGCTGGTGGTGGCCTGCGGATCATCCACGGCGACGGGAACGACGCCCCAGGAGAAGTTCAGGCGCTTGATGGTGCCGGGATCGGGCGTCAGGGCATAAATGTCCTGCGAGGGACGGCAGCTGGAAAGCAGCCGGGCCGACGCGCCGCTGACGCTATGGGCCACCAGTGCTTTGGCCTGAGCTTTGTCGGCCAGCAGGCAGGCGGAGTAGGCCAGATATTCGGGGATGCCCTTTTCCGCGGCGGGTTCTTCCGCCTTGAGGCGGCGCTCCAGCAGCAGTTTTTCGGCTTCGCCGGTAATGCGCCGCATGTAGCGCACGGTTTCCACCGGGAAATTGCCCATGGCGGTTTCTTCCGACATCATGACGCAGTCGGCGCCGTCCAGCACGGCGTTGGCCACGTCCGTGGTCTCGGCGCGGGTGG
>CAMBWG010000137.1 GCA_945871415.1 uncultured Desulfovibrio sp. | reverse complement strand
TTGTATGACGGGCTCCCCCCCCCACGGTCTCATCCTCCCAAATAACGCGCGGGGGGTTGGGGGGGGGGGGGTGGGGAGGCCCGCTCTCGCACCGGCAGAGGGGGGCCCTCCCCCTGCACGAAGTTACAGCATCAATTATTCCCGGCGCTCACGCCAAAGGGCATAAGGCCCTGCGGCGTTTCCGCCCAGAGGCGGACAGAGGGCACGGCGTCGGTCAGCGGAGAACGCGGGAGCAGAGGGAAGGCGTAGAAAAGTTCCGAGCCCTGCTCGGGGTTGGGGATACGCCATTGTTCCGGGCGCACATTCAGGCGCACGCCCGCCATATCCGCCAGCCAGTCAGGCAGCGCCGCCTGACGGCCGGCAAGATCCGCGGCTTTCATAGCCCACCAGCGTTGCAGGGGCAGAGGCGGCAGACGACGCATATCCACAGGGCTTTGTCGCCAGATACACCATGATTCCGGCAGGGGAACCGAACAGCGCAACACAAGCCAGACTTCCCTGAAGGTGGCATTTATGCCCTGCGTTCCGGCCAGCCAGGCCGAACGAATACCGAGCTCCTCCAGCTGCGGCGACAGGGAAAGCAGCCGGGCGGAAGGGGCCAGCGCGGCTGCGCCCGCGGCTGCGGCATCTCCCGAAGCGCTGCGCACACTGCCAAGCCCATAGAGCCAGGCAGCCCGCGGATTAGGCCATACCTCGGGGTCCTGCGGCAGGGCTTCTTCCGCGTGCACGGGAAAAACGCCGTAATCCAGCCGCCGTACCGCCATACCGGGCAAGCGCATATCTATGCTGTCACGTCGTCTCTCGGGACGGGCAAATTCGCCAAGCAGGCCGAAGCGAAAGGCAGGGTCATGTGTCATTGCCGCGCGCCCTTCAACCTTCAGAAGGGCATACCGCAGGGAGAGACGATCCGCGATATCCGTAAAGGCCCCGTTGCAGGCATTCACGACCGTCAGCCGCCAGTTACCGCCGCCGCAGAGCAGCAGCACGGCGGGCAGAAGAATCAGCCAGAGACGCATATCACGCCCATGCGCCATACCCTGCAGACGCCGGACAAGCCAGCCGACAAAGGGATACAGAACAACACCCAGCGCAAACGCGCCGTAGGGGGCCATGCTGGCCGCATATCGGGGAGCGGAGCTGACGGGCGCGGACGTTCCCGCCTGCAGAAGAGCAATGCACAGTGTAAACAGCACATAGGCCAGCGGAGCCGCCAGACAGAGCCAGGGGTAGGGCGAAGGAATCTTTTCCCGTTCTTCCCGGGCGGGACGAGGCAGCAGCAGCGTCAGTGCCGCTACGGCAAGCAGCCAGGGGAGGGAGAGACACCAGAAGGCATGATGCAGCCAGTCGGCGGGCAGGGAGGTCAGATTCTGCCATAATACCGCTGCATCCACATGCCGCACGGCACGATGCACGACATTGCCCGGAGCAAGAAAAGACAGAACGAGCGCCACAAGCACCCATGCGACCACACGCGTAAAGTCCCGCGCCAGCGGATGGCGGCAGCGCCAGGCCAGCAGGCCGGTCACAGCGGCAGCAAGACAGACGACCAGAGCGGCCTGCTCATACACGCCCACGGCAAAGATACCCGCCATCACGGCAGAACGACGAGAAGCCGCCGCCCAGACCGTAGGCGCGGCGCAGCGACGCCAGAAACCGCGCAAGCCGTGCTGTGTGCGCAAGGCCCCGTGCCGGACACCGGAACGCGGTACGGCCTCCACAGGATGCGCGCGCCAGAGACGGCACAACAGCGCCATGAACAGCAGCCCCGCACCGTTTTGCAGACCGATGGAAAGAGCTTCGGTCTGCATATAAAAAAGATTCAGAGCCTGATGGCAGGCCAGCAGACAAAACAGGGCAAAAAGCCCCCAAAGCGCGGACCATGAGCGGGAACCGCCCAGCGCACGGGCCAGCACATAGCCCGCCAGTGCGTGCAGAACAAGTACAGCGGCGCACACCAGCGCCGAGAGGAGAGGCCAGCCCCCCGCCTTGCCCAGCAGAACCGCCAGAAAGTGATAGGCGTAGCGCCCACTCTGGAAAAGCCATTCTCTGACGGCCTCAGCAATACCGCCCGGTACGTCCAGCAAGAACATGGCCCGGGCGGCGTAGTCAAAATCATCCCCGCGCGGATACAGGAAGCCCAGAGCCCAGCAGAAGGGGAGCAGGGCGCAGACAAGGAGGACGAACCAGGCTTTTGCCACTTGAGGAGAAAGGGGTGGTTGCATGCGGCGTTCCCGTACCGGAAGGGGGACTGTTCCGGCAAAAGGTAGATTGAGCGAGACTCGTTTCACACGAAACAAAAGGCCGTGCATTTCTGC
The DNA here is from genome assembly GCA_945871415.1 of uncultured Desulfovibrio sp. Taxonomy (GTDB): domain Bacteria; phylum Desulfobacterota; class Desulfovibrionia; order Desulfovibrionales; family Desulfovibrionaceae; genus Desulfovibrio. The sequence goes on along the minus strand of CAMBWG010000137.1, from coordinate 3,965 downwards.
ACGGCCTTTTATATTTACTTAGGCTTCAACAACGCGAACATCACCCCGTGCGTCGTTTGCCCGACGCCGGAAAGATTGCCGCCTGTCTTCGCCGTCGAACTGGCCTGCCAGCCATTCTGTCACATGCAGCACCGGGCGCTTTCCTTCATTCATATTAAGGAGGCAACGGCCGATACCGAGCTTGCAGGAGGGGCAGCCAACCAGCACAGGCCCGTCATAAGCGCCGCCTTCCGGAGCAAGCCGGGTAAACATCTCGGCAAGGCTCTGCTGTTTACGTTGACGCAGCATGTTATAGATGCTCGGGGACGTCATGGCTCCCATACCGGATTCACCGCAGCACCCCTGAGAAAGCGTGACCGCCGCTCCGCTGAATTCGGACAGAGCTGCGGCAATCTGGGGCCGGGCCTTGATGGGATGCACGTCCGCCCATTCGCAATGGCAGGCACTGTGATAAATGACGGGCGTTCCCGCGGCCAGAGGCGCGGCCCGCATGGCCTTGACCTCGTCCGAGCTCAGAAGCGGCAGCACCAGCTGCGTCACATCCTTCTGCGTCAGTTCCGGGAACTGCTCCTGCAGCTTCATACGCGACAGACCGTCCCGGCAGGAACCGCAGGCGGACACCAGATGGCGCACATCAAAGCCCTGACGCGTCAGGGCCCGGATCATGGAGGCCAGATACTGCCGGTTCTGCGCCATATTGTCCTCGAACTGCGTGTCCAGACCGGCAGCCAGCAGGGGATAGCCGCAGCAGAGGTGGCGGGGCGGCACGGCAACGGCAAAACCGGCCTTGAGCATCAGCATAATAGAGGAAAGGGCAATGCGATCAAAGAACAGCGCCCCCCCGCAGCCGGGGAAATAAAGCACACAGGGCATGCCCTGCGCGGGCTGCGCCGGAGCAAAGACATTGCCGCGATGCAGCTTCAGAGCCTCGTAGAGGTTGGTGTAGCCGGTCTTGGGGCCGGGCCCCGTAAAGAGCGGACTCTGCAGACGCTTCTTCCAGAATCCGGGCAGGAAGCCCAGAAAACGGTTCTGCATCTTCTGGCCTACGGAAGCCATCTTCGCCGCCGTGGGCACGCGACGTTCCACATCGCGCACAAGCCACTCCAGGGCCCGTTCCTTTATGGGATGCCCGCCGGCGCCTTCGTGTTCCAGCAGGGCGCGCAGCTGCAGCGCCACCTCGCCCGAAGGAATCTTGACAGGGCAGTTTGCCATACAGCGGCCGCAGCCAGTGCAGTGCTCCACCAGATCACGCAGGCGGCGCAGAAGGACGTCGTCAATGCGCCCCTTGTTGACCTGCGAGTAATACACGGCCTCGATGAGCATCCCCAGCGCCATATTCTTATTGCGCGGATGATACTGCATCGAGCGTTCAGGGTAACACATGGCGCAGACCTGACGGCATTTGCCGCAGCGGGTGCAGATCTGCACAGTGGACAACAGACTGATGAGCTTGTCCTTGTCGGGCAGGCCCGACTGGCTGATGTCCTGAATCAGACGATTGAAGGAAAAGGTAAAGGGACGGACGGGCAGTTCCCTGTAGACCAGCTTGGCGGGATTCATCACGTCGCGGGGGTCCACGCGTTCCTTGAAGGCCCGCAGTGCATCCATTTTTTCCTTGCTGAAGAAGGAAATCTTGGTGATGCCGATGCCGTGTTCGCCGGAAACTTCCCCGCCCATGGCCTGACATTCGGCCATGACGCGCGCGGCGGTTTCCTCGGCTTCCTCCAGCATATGGGCGTCATTGGAATTAACGGGAATGTTGACGTGACAGTTGCCGTCGCCCGCGTGCATGTGGCTGGCCACAACAATACGGCTGCTTTCCATGTAGTCGCGGATAACGGCAATGCGCCTGGCAAGGAAGGGATACTTTGCCGCCAGCGCCTCGAAGAAATGCCCGGCGCGTTCCCAGAGCTCCGTATCGGACAGTTCCTCCGGCCCGCCCTCGCCGGCCGCGAGCTTGGAGGTAAAGGAAAATTCTCTGTTGAACTCCTTGTCTTCCATGGGGAAGCCCTGAAGACGTCCCACTTCCTGCAAAGCGTGGCGGTAGGCCTGTGCCGTACATTCCAGATTGAGCTTTTCAAGGAACAGGGCGAAGTCGGGAATCCGATCCATGGGAATGACGACGTCCTCGTTCATCTTGAAGCCGGAGGTACGCTTGGCGATGGCCGACAGACGATGCCTGTCCTCCCAGAAGCGTTCCCCTTCCTTCTCATCGGCGGCAACGATGATATCCACATTATCCTGACGTTCCACCACGTCCACGATGTGGCCTACGCACTGATCCAGCAAATAGGGATCGTCGCCGTCCACCTGCAGGATGATGACGGAAATGGGCGTGCCCTCGTACTTGTCGGACTTGCGCTTGTAGTCGATGGCCTGCACGTACTTGGCATTGAATTCTTCCAGCGCCGAAAGATGGGCGTAATCCCCTTCTTCCCGGATGCGATTGCGCAGCTCGACCAGCTCCCGTACCACCACGGCGGCGGGATGCATGGAGCGGCCGAAGAATTCCAGGACCATCACCCGTTTGAACTTCGGCTTGGGATGCAGGATGAAGCAGGCCTCGGTCACGATGCCGTCCACGCCTTCCTTCTGCATGCCGGGCAGCCCGCCAAGCGCCTTGTTGGTCACGTCCTTGCCCAGACCGGGCAGACGAATTTCGTCCCCGCGCAGATGCACGACGTTGCGCACGCCGCCGCTGATGTCCTTGACGACAAATACGGCCGTCTCGTCAGGCAGAATTTTGTGCCGCGGGTGCTCTTCGCGCTCCACGGTAATAATTTCGCCGGTGGGCGTCACCATGCGCCACCACAGCAGATTGTCCAGCGTAGTACCGTATTCAAAGGCCATGGGGCCGCCGGCGTTTTCGCTGATGTTGCCGCCGATGCTCGACGCCTGCTTGGACGCCGGATCCACGGAGAACAGGGCTCCGGCCCTGCTGACGGCATTGGTGACATCCTGGGTAATGGCCCCGGCCTGACAGGTGACCGTCATGGCGTCCAAATCAATGGGGCCGATGCGCGTCAGACGGGTCAGGCTCACGACCACCGCACGCTTGCGCGCGGGAACGGCCCCGCCGGTCATGCCCGATCCGCCGCCGCGCGGAATCAGGGCAAATTTCATTTCATTGGCCAGTTTGACAATCCGGGACACCTGTTCCGCGGAATCAGGCTCCACAACCAGCAGAGGGAGTTCCATCCGCAGGTCGGTGGCGTCCGTTGCCATGGCGATGAGGGCAACCGGCGAATCCAGCACGCATTCCGGGCTCATGAATTCGCGCAGGCGCTCCACGAGCTTCTGCCGGAAGGCCTTTTCGGCCTGATAGGCGGACCAGAACATGGTGATACCTTCGCCTATGGCGTTGGCATAGTAATGCGCCAGAGACAAAGACTCCCGCTCAAAGCGGGAATGCACGCTGGCGCGTACCGTTTCGGCATCCACAAAGGGATTGTAGGCCACAAGAAAGAGTTCTTCCGCGATGGCAATAGCCAGCAGGCGCACCGATTCGGGCCATTCCGCAAAATCGTCGATATTGATACGCAGGATGCGGTTGACCACGTAATCGGGAGCAATGGATATGTGCGGACCCTTGTGGGGCATGACGTCACCTCGTTACGGGAGAGGACTCCCGGGAATTCGCGCTGTTCTCGTCTGCGCATCTCCGAAACGGAGGAGAGCGCGTTATTTCCTTCCCGGCAAAAAACGCGGCGCAAGGCGGAGCGCCCGTCGGAAAGTCGCTGCCCGTTCCCGGCAGCATATGGAATAAACTGTTATCTTATCGCCAACCCTGATACAATGCAAGTTCATGTACGCAGCGCCCAAACGCCGTTTTGACTTTTGACGGCACGCGGCTATGCTGGCGCTGCGCTTTCGGGCGCAAAACAACTTCGGAGATACCCATGCCACAACTTATAGACCGCATGCAGCCGCTGACGGACGCCTTCGACTGGCTCCATCAGTTCTGG
>CAMBWG010000136.1 GCA_945871415.1 uncultured Desulfovibrio sp. | reverse complement strand
CGCGCCCCCCCCCCCCCCCCCCGCCCCCGCGCGCGCGCCCCCCCCCCCCCCCCCCCCGGAAGAACAATCCGGAGGCTCTATGACCGGGGCTGTGCGCCGGCGCATTGATCTCCGGCCCCTCTTTCCCTAGAGTGGAATGCAGTCGGCAGTAGGCCGGAATTGTCCGGGATGTCTGCCGCTTCAATGCCTGTGCCGCAGCGGCACGGCATGCAAGGAGTGTCTATGCTGAAATTGTCTGCACTGGCGGCGGGCGCCGTCCTGCTGGTCAGTCTGTGTTTGCCCTGCGCGGGCCATGCCGCACAGGAACCGTCGCAGGCGATCCGGCCTGCGGTGGCGGGAGAAGAAATTCTGACCCGTCTGCCCAACGGGCTTTCCGTGTACATCATCAGGGACAAGCGTTTCCCGCTGGTCTGCACGCGCCTGTATGTGCGTACGGGATCGGCCAATGAGGATGCCCGTCAGGCGGGCATCAGTCACGTGCTGGAACATATGGTGTTCAAGGGCACGGAACAGCGCCCCAAAGGACAGGTGGCAAAGGACGTGGAGGCGCGCGGCGGCTATCTCAATGCGGCGACCAGTTTCGATCAGACCTATTATCTGACGGACATGCCCGCGGCGCAGTGGCGCATGGGCATGGACGTGGTCAAGGACATGGCCTTCCACGCGCTTCTGGATCCGGAGGAGCTGGAATCGGAAAAGAAAGTCATCATCTCGGAGCTGGAAGGGGATGACGACACGCCCCGCAGCAAGCTTTTCGAGTCGCTGCAGACCGCGACGCTGAAAAATACGCCCTATGGCCGGCCCATTATCGGCTATAAGGAAACCATCAACGCCGTTACCGTACAGGACCTGCGCGCGTACATCGATCGCTGGTATCAGCCGCAGAATATGCTGCTGCTGGTAGCGGGGGACATTGACCCCCGCGAAGTGCTGGCGCACGCTCAAAGTCTTTTCGGCGATCTGCATAACCGCAGCGATCTGGATAATCCCGCGCCCGTGGAGCTGGCGACGGCTCCCGGCGGTCCGCGGGTGGAAGTGGTGCGCGGCCCGTGGAACAAGGTTTATGTGGGTGTGGGCTTCCCCGCGCCCGCCCTGTCCGACGCGCGCTCCGTACAGCTGGATGTGCTGAGCTATCTGCTGGGCGGCGACGGTACCTCGCTGTTGCAGAAGAAGTACCGCTACGAAAAGCAGCTGGTGGAAAATATCGTTGCCGGCAACATGAGTCTGGCGCGGGCTGGACTGTTTCTTGTGTCGGCCCAGCTCGACGCGGAAAAGCTGGGCACGTTCATGGAAGAACTGATGCGGGATCTTGCCCGTCTGGACGTGCGCAAGTTCGGGGACGATGCCCTGACCCGGGCCCGCTTTAATCTGGCTGACTCCATGGATCGTGCCGGAGAGACCCTGAACGGTCTGGCGTCCTGGCGCGGTACGGTACAGTTTGAGCTGGGAGGACGCGAAGCGGAACGCAATCTGCGCCTGACGCTTACCAATGTGGATACGGCGCAGCTTGAGCAGGCCCGGGATCTGTGGTTGCGGCCCGAGCGTCTGCGTATTCGCATTCTGGCGCCGCAGAATGCGGCCCTTCCCGATATTGCCGCCCTGGTGGACAAGGTGTGGCCGGTGCCGCCCGCGACGGACGGCGCAAAGCAGGCGGCGGTTGATACCGCTGTGGAATATCTTGATCTCGGCAACGGCCGCACCCTCATTCTGCAGCCAGACCCGGCTGTGCCGTACGTGGCCATGACGCTCATGATGTCCGGCGGCAACGCGCTGCTGCCGCCTGATCGACAGGGGCTTGCCAATCTGACGGCGGCCGCTCTGAAGGATGGCAGCGGTAACAGAAATGCGCAGTCCGTGGAGCGCTTCTTTGCCGAGCGCGCGGCGTCTCTGTCGGCTTCCGCCGGTTTACAGACCTTTAACATTTCTCTGACCGGTCCTTCGCGCTTTAATGCCGATTACTGCGCGGCCCTGCGGGAAATGCTGGAAAAGCCCCGCTTCGAGGATAAGGAAGTGCGGCGCGAGGCCCGTCTGATGATGTCGGCATTGCGCCAGCGGCAGGACAATCCCGTGGGCTATCTGTTCAGCAAGCTCAATGGTTTTCTCTATCCCGGGCATGTCTACGGCTATGATCCGCTGGGCACGGCGGATAAGCTGGCCGGCTATACCCGCGCCGATGTGCGGACCTTCTGGGAAAAGCAGATCACCCAGCCGTGGGTGTTGTCCGTGGCCGGAACCTTTGATCGCGATGCCATGCTGGCCTTTGCGCGCACTCTGCCCAGACCGTCGGCTCCCGGCGTGCGGGTGGAAGCTCCCCGCTGGGGAGAGGATCGGGAGCTGGATTTGCGCCTTCCCGGTCGCAATCAGGCCTATCTTGTTCTGAATTACAAGGCCGTGCCCCGTGATCATGCGGATGCGCCCGCGCTGATGCTGCTGCAGTCGGTGCTCTCCGGGCAGAGCGGTCTGCTCTTCAATGATTTGCGCGACGAGCAGGGGCTCGGCTACACGGTAACGGCGTTGTACCGCAGCATGCCCGAAGCGGGGTCCATGCTGTTCTATATCGGCACGACGCCGGAAAAGGTGGAACAGGCCCGCGCCGGTTTTGCCCGCGTCATTGCCTCGCTGCGGGATAAGGAAGTTTCGCCGGAGCAGCTGCAGGCGGCGCTTAACCGCATGCAGGGCAGTTATTACAGGGATCGCCAGAGTCTCGGTTCTCGCGCCGACGATGCCGCCACGGATGCCGTGCTTGGTAATCCCCGCGATTTCCAGAAGGTGCTGCTGGACAAGGCCGCAAAGCTGACGCCCGCCGACGTGCGGGATGCAGCCCGTCGCTATCTTGTGCCTGAAGGAGAATATGACGCGCTGCTGCGGCCGTAGCCGCGGGCGTTGTCTGCTGTACTGAAAATGTCCTGAGGGGGGAGGCTGCCGCTTCCCCCTTTTTTTGTGCAGCGAAAGGCACCGGCCCTTCTGTTTTTGAGGGCGGCGCATCCTTTCCTGTACGGGGAGGCGGGAAAGGCGGCCGGGGGCTTTCGTCTCCGGGCCAAAAAGACTACAGTCTGGCAGGAGGAGAGCAGGAGCGAAGCCATGACGAAAGACATTGAAGCGGAAGCCAAAGTGGCACGACTGGCGCGGGCGGCGCTTGCCCGGAACCCGGCCGCCTGTTTTGCGCTGGCTGTACGCTATCACAAGGGGCATGGCGTGGAGCGCAATGAAGCCGCGGCGCGGGCCCTGTTCGAGCGGGCGGCCTCTCTGGGGCATCGCCGGGCCGCCTTTGTGCTGGAACGCCTGTGGGGCGGCGGGCTGCTGCATATCGGCGGGGATCGCCTCACGGAAGGGAATTCTTTGCGGATCATCTCGGGGAAGGCCGAGCCCCGTCCCGGGCTGGTGCTGCTTTCGGATGCGCCGGTACCGCCCGCATGCCCGGTGGAAGATACGGCCCTCGCTCCTGAACCGGTGCCTCCCGCGCCGGAACTGCCGGAAGCGCTGCCGGAATTTGTGCCTCCCGCCGACGAAGAGCCCGAGGCGCCGGAGCCTCCGGTTGAAGACGCGTCCCCGGCCGAAACGCCCACGTTGCGGGCAGCGGTCGAAGAAACGGCCAGCCCCGCCGATGTTTTTTACGCCACCGGCTGGGCCTATGCCTGTGGCAGCGGTGTTTCGCAGGACTGGGAAAAGGCCGTGGAGTGGTATCGCAAAGCCGCGGATCTTGGCCATGTGCTGGCCCGGATTTCACTGGGCAACTGCCTGCGCGAAGGACGCGGGGCAATGCGGGACGCGGCCGGCAGCGTTCGTTTGTATACGCTGGCGGCCGAGCAGGGTTTTGCCGATGCTCAGTGCAATCTCGGCTGGTGCTATGGGACGGGCTTCGGCGTGCCGCGCAATTACAGCACGGCTCTCTCGTGGTACGGCAAGGCTGCGGCGCAGGGTAATGCCATTGCCAAGCACAATTTTGATGTGGCGCTGCGGGAATTTGACGCCCAGCTTTCCCGGCGGGCCCTGCCGCTGGAGCAGGAGGCGCTGCACATAGCGTCAGACGAGACGCTGGAATTCAACGGTCGCAAATGCTGCCTGTACATTCCGCGTCAGCATCGGGAACTGGTCAATCTCAAGCGGCGGGAAACCCGCTACACGTATCATCTGTGTGCCTGCAAGAGTATGCTTGATATGCTCGGCACGTCGCGCAGTGCTTTGTACTCCGCCACATCGCGGGCTGACGGGCGTTTCGAAGTGTCCATCCTTGAGCGGGACAATTCCCAGAATCCCATGAGCTGGCGGCCCTATGACATCCGCATCGAACTCTGTCTGAACTGCCGTTCCATTCTTCTGGAACACGGGCTGTATTCTGACCCCTTCTCATTGCGGGATTTTTATGACCGCGTACAGACGCCGCTTCTGCCCCTTGACGGCGAGGCCGTGCAGCGGCCCATCACGCTGTCCTACCTGCCGCCCGTGGCTGTTGCCCTGCCTCCCGGTGTTCTTGAGGAACACAGAGACCCGGAATCCTCATCCGGTATCGTCATGCCCGGAGAGGAGAGCAGGGGCGGCAGAGCCGCGGCCCCGTTTCATGAATTGTCCCTGGAATCAGGCGCGTGTTCTGTAAGCCGTTGCGGCGGCTTCCGGCAGCAGTGCCGCTGCGGGCGCACTTGCCCCCGGCAGCGGATCGTGCGATGCTGCGCCCGTCACGTGCGGCGGCGGATTTCCGATACCGCCATATCCGGCGGAACAGCGCCGCCAACGGTCAGAAGCGAGCGGAAAAACAGCGTTTTTTCGCGAAACGACAGACCGTATGGTTTGAAATGCACAGCGTTTCAAACTGAAAATGCTCTTGAAGGGAGGTTTGCGGCACTGGCCCAACATGTCATGCACTACGGGGATAAAGCCTGGACGCTGGAGGTGGCGGACGAAAACCTCGTGGCGGAACTGGAATCCCGCACGGCGGAACCTTCCGCTCTGTCAGAAGCGGAAATTGTGCGGCAGGCGCTGGCTTCGCCCATCGGCAGCGCTCCCCTGCATGAACTGGTACGGCGGGGCGACAGGGTCTGTGTGCTGGTTCCGGACGTAACCCGTCTGTGGCAGTCGCCTGCCGTCTATGCTCCCGAAGTGGTACGGGCGCTCAATGAGGCGGGTATTCCCGATGAGGATATTACCATTCTGAGTGCCACCGGGACGCACCGCCCCCAGACGCAGGAAGAGCATGTGCGTCTTGTTGGGGAAGACCTTGTCCGCAGGGTGAAGATTGTGGATCACGACTGCCGCGATACGCCCAATATGGTGCGGGTCGGGACGACCTCGCGCGGCACGCCGGTGCTTTTCAACCGCTGTGCCGTGGAGGCGGACAAGATTGTTTCCTGCTGCGGCGTGGTGCATCATTTTCTTGCGGGTTTCGGCGGCGGCGGCAAGATGCTGCTGCCCGGTGTGGCCGCCTATGAAACCGTGCAGCATCATCACAATTTTGCGCTGAATGAAGGTTTCGGCAGCGGGACAAATCCCGATGTGCGCAGCGCCAACCTTGACGACAGCAATATTTTCCATGCCGACATCGTGGAAGCGGCCTCCATGCTGGCCCCTGTTTTTCGCTTAATGTGGTGACCGGGGATCACGGCATCATAGCCGCCTTTGCCGGAGACTGGCAGAAAGCTCATCTTGAGGCCTGCCGCATGATTGATGCTCTCAACGCCGTGGATATTCCCCGGCGCGCGCCGCTGGTCATTGCCAGTGCGGGCGGCTATCCCAAGGACATCAACCTGTATCAGACCATCAAGCTGCTGAGCAACGCGCTGGCGGCCGTGGAGCCCGGTGGCACCATGATCCTGCTGTCCCGGTGCGGCGAGGGCTTCGGCAGCGAGGATGTGGAACGGCAGCTTACCGCCTATACCTCTATGGAAGAACGGGAAAAGGCTTTGCGTTCCACCTTCAGCATCGGTTCCTATGTGGGCTTTCTCTTTGCCGAAGCGGCGGAAAAACAGACCTTCATTCTGGTGACGGACATGGACGCCGCCTGTTTTGCCCGGACCGGCATTATCGCCGTCAAAACGCTGGATGAGGCGCTTGACGTGGCCCGGCAGCGCAACGGCGGCTCGCTCTCCATGAAGACCATTCTTATGCCGCATGGCGCAACAACCCTGCCGCGCCTGCCCCGCTAGCATTCTGTTGGTACGATTTCTTGAGGGGGAAGGAACCTCTTTGCCCTGCTGTCGATGTCCGTAAGGCTCCTGCGTCGCCTGACGGACGCGGCCTGCGCCGCCCGTCGGGTCGCTGCTCGCGGCAAAAAGTGGTTTCTTCCCCCTCAAACTC